>NZ_AMPO01000002.1 GCF_000302455.1 Methanobacterium formicicum DSM 3637 | reverse complement strand
CACTTTTAATATCCTTAAGGGCTAAAGTGGCGTATCTGCGAATGTTTCCTTCTTCATTTTTGAGTATGGTGACCAGTGGTTCAATAGCAGGGTCACCTATTTTGCCCAGTGACTTGGCCGAGGTAAATCTAACCTGGGGATTATCATCTTCCAGTGCTTTGATTAATGGTTCAATAACATCAGGATTCTCACTTTCACCCAGCTTTTCTGCTGATTCTTTTCTTTTTTCAGGATCATCATCTGTTAAATCATTTAATAATTGTTCATGATCATTAGTTGACATGCTTATTCCTCTCGACATTTTACTAAGAACATTTTTTTATTTCACTGTATATTAAACTAACTGGAAAATAAGATTAAATAAATGAAAAAATAAGTTTTTATAGTCAATACGGGGTGAATTATAAAAAAATAAGAATTCGATTTTGAAGATAGGTCTATTTTTAAAAAGTATAGGTTTATTACAAAATATATTTATTAAACTCCTCACTTACCTTTTATAAACTCTTTTACTAACTGATTCCTTTTTAGCAAATTATATGTTTAGTAAACTTTGCACAGGCTTAGTAAACACATTCAAGACAAATATTCATCTTCATTGAAGGTAATGGTTACATGGGTCCCGTCTTCCCTAAAGACCAGCATATCTCCTTCGATCTGCCCTATAAGATTTTTTACCAGTTGCAGTCCTAGAGTATCAGTTTTCTGCACGTCCAGATCTGAAGGAAGTCCGATACCATCATCATCTACCATCATCACATAGTTTTCGCCTTTTTTGAAAAACTTAATGGTAATGGTTCCATATTCTCCATTGGGAAATGCGTATTTCATGGAGTTGGTTAAAAGTTCATTCAATATTAAACCCAATGGGATGGCAGTGTTAATATCCAGATTCAAATCTTCCAGTTCCATTACCAATTCCACCCTTTCAGGGTATCTTAAAAAGGAATTAAAAAGATCCCGAGCCAGATGTCTGATGTAATCTCCGAAGTTAATCTTTTTAAAATTATCAGATCGATACAGTTTTTCATGTATAAGTGCCATGGATTTGGCCCTGGTTTGAATCTGTCTGAATATCTCTTTGGCTTTTTCATCTTCAATATCCGCAGAGGTGAGGTTGAGCAGGCTGGCCATGATCATCAGATTATTCTTGGTACGGTGATGAATTTCCCGGACCAGCATTTCCTTATCATTTAATGCTTTTTTCAAATTTTCTTCAGCCCTCTTTCTGAGCAAAGCCTCAACAATGGTGGTGGAAATACTTCCCAGGGCTTTACTATCTGAAAAATCGTAGTCTGCGCCCTTGTTAGCTAATCCAATTAATCCCATGAATTCCCCATTCTTTAAAAGAGGGGCTAAAATGATTTTTTTGAGGTAAGGATGATTTCCAGGTAGAATATCCAGATCCAGGGTGGAGGGATTATTGTAACTGACTGGATATTTAATAATTTTTAACTGCTCCCAGATTTCATTGATCTTGAGATTTTGAAGCATTATATCCAGATCAATTTTTTCCAGCTGAAATCTTTCCATTAATGATTCACTGAATACCATGGTTTTTAGCTGTTTATCTGAGTTAATTTCACATATAAAACCTACTTCACTGTGGGTGATCTCTTCACAAACACTTAGGCAAGTTTTTGTAAGATCTTCTTCAGTTTCAGATAATATAGCTTCGGTTAAGATGGTTCCCATTGCTTTGTGGATTTCATTCTGCCGGCTTAAAAGTAATTCGTATTCTTTCCTTTCAGTCATATCTCTGGCAACACAAAGGACCTTTTCAACACTTCCCTCAGGAGTTTTAAGGGGAATAAGAATAGTGTCCAGCCACATGGAATCAGGGGTCATTGTTAGCAGGTTCTCGCCTCTGACTGTATCTTTGATCTGGAATACCCTTTGAAGATATTTGCCCTGTAATTCATTGGTTTCTGGAGGGAATAACTCGCATCGAGGTTTACCCAGTACTTCAGAAGGGTCGAGTTTCCATTTGCGTGCAGCATATTCATTGATATATTCTAACTTGTCATCCTGGTTTATGATGAAAACAAAATCTTCCACAGCTTCAGCAAGTGTTCTGTACTGGTTTTCACTTTCGGTAATTTTTGCCATTGCCTGGTTACGTTCAGTCACATCCAGAATAGAAGCCAGGGTTCTTTTAGTTCCGGGTATGATGCAAACATTGGCGAAAATGTCCTTTGTTTCACCATATTTGTCAATGATGCGGAATTCATAATTGTTTGGAGCAGCTTCTGAATTACTGTACCTCAACTTCTGATATTTCTCCATTTGTGGCTGATATTCTGGTACCACAAGGTCTTTCCATTTTTTTTGACCCATAAGTTCGTAGGGTGCATAGCCAACAATTTTTTCTGTTTCAGAGTTAGCCAGTGATATGGTACTATCCTCCTCAACAATAATGGTGGCAGTACCACTATGTTCAAATATGGTTTTATAGTAGGCAACTGATTCACGTAGCGATTTTTTGGCCTTTTTGAGACTGGTGAGATCAATAAAACTCCATACTCTCCCAGTTACTTTATTCCCTACTATTTGTGGTTGTGAATAGCGTTGGTAAACTCGCCCATCCTCAAATTCTATAATATCCGTGCTGGTCAGATTGGGGTTCTGATAGAGTTCCTCTATTTTTGATCGAAACTTTAAGGGGTCTTTCACATCAACCATTACCTGATCCAGGAGATCTGAATCGTATCCCTGATTAACCATTGATTGGGGAATATTCCACATGTCCAGAAATTTCTGGTTGTAACTGGTTACCATTCCATGGTTATTGATGACCAGTATTCCATTGGCAACTGATTCCATGGTTGCTTTTTGAAGAGATATGGATTCCTGCAGTGAATTTTCCATTAATCTAAGGTCAGTTATGTCTGTAGCAAGGATGGAAATGGCTATTATCTCATCCTGTGATCTAACTGGAGAAACATAGACTTTAATATATCTAACTTCATTTTCCTTATCTAAAAAGAATGATTCAAAGGGCCTATTTGCATTTTTATTGAATATGGAATCAATAGAACTGTTATATTTATGATACTCTTGTGAGGGTATAATTTCAAGTTGTGAAAGTAATCTGGGGATTTTTTTATCAATCCGAGATATAAGGTGGTTAACTGAGTTGTTAACCTCTAATATTTCCCCATCCAATCCTATCTTGATAATGTAGTTGGGAGAAATTTCGAATATTTCTTCCTTATAAGCTATTTCTTTTTTCAGCTTTAATATTTCCTTTTCTAATACTTCTACCCGGTTTAAATCTTTCAATCCCACATTGTTGTTTGTCATTAATTATCCCCTTTAGACTTAATACGTGCTACTGGGATACCCGCCAATAATGTTTTCCAAAAAATTCTTTACAACCGCCATAACATTTTTTTATTTAATGATGTTTAATGCATTGTTTCACAACAGCATAAATTTAATTCACTACAGATGTGAATTTTGTCACAGCCGACCAATTAATTTGTGAAACCGGGAACAATCAAAAAAAATTTAATATTAATCATTTTCAATTGATCAATGAATGAGTTTTAATACCCCAAAACAGTTAAATTCCCTTTTAAGTTGAATAATATACTTAATGTAGAAATCAAAGAGTTATTCACGTAATTGGAGACTTAAATTGAGTGTTTCAATGAAACAGTTTACAATAAATTAATTACATGAAACAAATTTTCTTTAATGGAAAGTATAATCAAACTTACACACAGATTGAAGAATACCAGTGGTGGCCTCTTCCTTCACTGATCCAGGTAATTTAGTCCAGGAGAAAGTTAGCTGCATGATGCTCTGGCAGATTAGACATAAGAAAACGTCTTTAGGTCGACCCGGTGACCATGAACATTTTTTAACAGTCATTGTCCCCAAGTTTCCCCGGGAACGTGTTAAAACTTTAAAACCAAGATTTTCGTATAAATGGCTTATCCAGGAGAGATATAATTTCATTTTATCATCATCACTCAAATGATCATAGGGTTCCTGGCTGTTCTCTTTTATATACTGGTGGAACAGTGGTTTCATATTCTGCTCAAAAAGTCTCATGAAACGGGATAAAAACACACTTCTTTCAGAAATAGGAATGTTGGTAACTAGTTCAGGCAGGGCACTGCGCATGAATATTTGAACATCTTTCAACCCTGCATTTTTTTCATCTTCCAATTCTTTTTGTCTGGTTTCGTGATTTTTTAATGCTAATTGAATATTATTACGTAACTCTGCTTCATCAATGGGTTTAATTAGATAAGCATTGGCTTTAGTGTCAATTATTCGGTTAAAGGTTTCAACATCATCCAGTGCAGTTAAATAAATTAGGGGAACATCCATGAAGCTTTTAATAATGGTAGCAGCATCAATTCCATCCATGTCTCCCTTTAGGGTAATATCCATAAGAATCAGATCAGGTTTAATGGAGAATGCTTCCTGTATTGCTTCGGCCCCTGTTTTGGCAGTGGAGGGTACATGGTATCCAAGGGATTGCAGGCATTCCTGGATTTCAATGGCACTGATCCCCTCATCTTCCACTACTAAAATTGTCTCTCCAGCCATTTAATCACCATAAACCATGATTTAACACATTCATTCACTTCGATATATGAGGTATGGTATATTTTAACATATAAATCTAGTAGTTACTATTATTTCCATAAATATTTTTTTAACAATAATTTACTGTAATGATTATTTATTATAGATATTACCTGATTCTCGTTTGTATGGTGTTAACTGGTGTAATTTGGGTCTGAATTTGGAAAAAATATTTTTAAAGGGAAATTAATCTTATTATGTCAATTGTGAGGAGGTGATAACGGCTGGAAAAAGACAGCATTAATAACCGTGTTGGTAGTTCTCCTTTGGGTCCTGCCAATTTATGCTATGGATTCTGCAACCATTAATTCAAGTCTCAATTTAACAGATCATTCGAACCAGACATCAAATGATGATCTGCAAAGTCAAATAATGACTCTTAAAAGTGCACCTTCCGGGAAATATAAGGACGTACAAGATTTACACCTAAAAATACTGCAAATATTGGAGGAAATAAGATTGTTACGTCAGGAAAATCTAACTGCACGTTCTATAAAGTATTATGGGGAGTTGGAAAGCCAATCCCGAGAACTTGAAAGTCAGATGCGCAGTATAATTAGAGAGTGAGATGATTTATAACCTTCTATTTTTTAAAATATTTTAGTTAGTGGGGGAGTGAAATATTATTTTTGGAGGTGGTGATAGGTTATTCTATTTTAGGAATCGAAAGCCCAAGATAACGGGCAAATAGGTTGATGGTTGAACCCTGCAGGAGTGCGGAGGTTATGGTTATGAAGAAAACAATGTTGAATATCAAATTGGCGCCCTGGATCCCGGCAACTATGGGATAGGTTGCAAAGATAATTGGCACTGCACCCCTGATACCCACCCATGAGATGAAAACCTTATCCTTCAGTTGAACTTTAAATGGTGAAAGACACAGGAAAACTGCCAGGGGACGGGCAACCAGGATCAGGAAGAAGGAGATCACCAATCCAATTCCTATCACCGGAAGAATCTGTGAGGGGAAAACCAGTAAACCCAGGGTTAAAAACATTACTATCTGCATTAACCAGGCTAGACCATCGAAAAATTGCATCTGAACTTTCTTGTTAATGAAGGAACTGTTTCCCAGAATTAATGCTGCTACGTATACACTCAGGAAACCATTTCCACCAACATAGTAGGTGATTGAGAAGGTCAAAAATGCAAGGGCAATACTTAGAACTGGATAAAGTCCTTGAATGTCAAGTTTAATACTGTTAATGAGTTTAACCCCTCCTTTACCGAAAATAACTCCTAAAACAATTCCCAGTCCAATGGATTGTATTAGTAACAGGATCATGGACCAGATTGAAGTGGTGGGGTTTAATATGAGAAATATGAGGGTGGTGGTCATGAAGTAGGCCATGGGATCATTGGTCCCACTTTCCAGTTCAAGGGTAGGTTGGATGTTGTTTTTCAACTTGTGTTTACCAGAACGGAAGATTGAAAAAACTGCTGCTGCATCAGTTGAGGATACAATTGCACCTATTAAAAGTGATTGAGTAAGAGAAAATCCAGTTATCCAGTTAATAAAAAATCCCAGAGCAAGGGTGGTGATCAACACTCCCACAGTGGATAAAACCACACTTTGTGTAAAAACTGGTTTTACATCAAGCCATTTGGTGTCTAACCCTCCAGAAAAGAGGATAATCACCAGGGCTATAATGCCAATAAACTGTGTAACGCTGGGATCATCAAAATAGATTCCACCGATTCCTTCAGATCCAGCCAGCATTCCAATTAACAGGAAGAAGATCAGGGAAGGAATACCCAGGCGTTGGGATGTTTTACTTATGATAATGCTGATGAGGAGTAAGAGTGATCCGACTAAAATGAACTGTTCAGAAATCATTGTATCTTAATATCTTTTTATTGATATATAACTGTTTAGAATTTTTCATATTTTCTATACAGTTGGAAATAATTATGCCTTATTGATTAATTTTGTTTAATATGTCCCCTGGTGATTAGAATAAGGGTTGTCAAATAATAAAAATGGTCTTAAAGTAACTATTGTATTTAAGATAGTCAGTGTCCTTAAAGTAACTATGATCCTTAAATAAAAAAGGAACTGGGAGGGTGAGTTGTTGTCATCTGTAATTTTCAAGATACCATTCTATGAGCTCTCCAGCAATACTCAGTTTGGAGGGTACTCGGGGAAGTTCATCTGGATCAAACCACCTGGCATCAGTTATTTCCTTACCATCTACTTCTATTTCACCGCTTTCATAATCTGCAGTGAAAGCAATCATCAGGGAATTAGGATAGGGCCAGGGTTGACTTCCGAAATATTTTATATTATTCACCTTTAAACCCACTTCTTCCAGGGTTTCTCGCTGCACTGCTTCGGTTAAGGTTTCACCTGGCTCAACAAACCCTGCGATGAGTCCATACATATCCCCGGGGGTACGAGTGTGCAGAGCCATGAGTAGTTTGCCATCCTTGATAATGGCAGTGATCACCGCTGGTGAAAGACGGGTGAAACTAATAAAACCACACACCGGACAAATTTTAGCCATCTCATCATCTTTGGTTACTGTAGGGGTACCACATTGGCCGCAAAACTGATGAGTCCTGTCCCAGTTGACAATCTGAGATGCCCTGCCTGCTAAAAGGTAGATATCTTCATCGACCCGGTCATAGAGTGAACGTAAATCTTCGAAAACCATTCCCTCAGGGGCAACATTTCCATTTTCAAGTTCCCCGGAATAACAGGGATGACCATTGAAGGTACCAAGGTAGTGGATGCTTTCAGGTGAAATTTTAACTTTACCTAAATTCTTTGAAAAAGGAATCACAACCTGGTTATTACTGGTAAGTTCCACCAGGATTTCATGGGAATTAAAAAGAAACCAGTAAGCTTTTTCAGTATTTTTCTTATTGGGTGTGGATTCTGGTGTGTACCGTTTGTAAATACTTTCCCGCTGCATACTTAATGTTATTCCAGAGGAATAAATAATTTTTACTATTTTAATTTTTACTATTTTTTTAATTTTATTAAGTACAAAATTTTTGGGGCTCGTTGATTTTATATCGATCTAATTTTTTATTGATTATTTTTAATCAATAATTCAATTAACTTTAGTAAATCTGGTGTTAGATTATAACAAAAATATAGATACGTAAAAAAATAATAATCAATTACAATTTATATTCATGTAAATCCATTTATAATCAACAATATTTTATAAATTCTTAATTAAGAGATTTAAACACTTTAAATTAAAATTATAAACTCAATATGAATTTATTTTACTTCAAAAAGGTGGAAATGCTAATGGGGTTCCAGTGCTTTGATTAGTTAGGATCAAAATAAGAATGTAATGCTGAGTATTCTTAATATGCGTGAATATGAATTAATATTTTATGAATTTAGTCCTATTTCAAGAATATTTTTCTAAATTAAGCATAAATTGTTCTCTTTCAATTAATGACAATAATAAAACTTCTAAATGGTCTTACTTTAAAAAAATAAGCTTAGATATCGCTTTAATAATAAAAATAAACCGAAATCTTTAAATAAGATGATCAATGAATGGTGTGTGTTAACCAGTCCCAAATCACTTCTTTTAAGGTTTGGGACAAGGAGGCGATATAATTAGGCGAAAATTCACACAGACAATAATGATTGTTATGTGTGCACTTTTTGTAGCCATCCCTGCTGTGGGAGCTGCAGAAAGTACAGATAGTGGAAGTACCATCGTGACTAATGCCAGTACAGATCAAAATTTGACATTAGGAATGACTGGAGATAATGTTACCCAAGTACAGAAATGGCTTAAGAACCAGGGATTCTACACTGGTGCCATTGATGGTGAGTTTGGTAACTACACTGAACAAGCTGTTAAAGATTTCCAGGGATATGTTGGGATAAAACAAGACGGTATTGTTGGAAATATTTCCCTTCACTACATGAAGGCTATATCCACTGGAAAACTCAAAATTGGAGATAAAAGTGATTATTCCCATTCAACAAACAGTGAAACTAACTACAACTCAAATAAAGCTGTGTATAATGGAAACAAATCATCTTCTGCTAGTTCAAGTAGCTTGAGTAGCTCCAATTCAGGTAGTTCCAGTAGCTCAGGTAGTTCCAGTAGCTCAAGTAGCTCAGGTAGTTCTAGTAGTTCTTACTCCACTGGTTACACATCAGGTACTGATGGATGGAGCAGTGGAAAAGGAACCGGTGATTGTTGGGAAAACAGTAACATCCTGTACAATCAATTAATATCGGAAGGTTACACAGCAAGAATAATCCAGTACTCAAACAGTTATTCTGCAAACCACCGTTCCGTTGAGATATGGGATGGTAGTAGCTGGGTTGACTATGACTACAAAGGTAATGGTTATTCAAACCGTTACTATGCCACCAGTCATGATGATTCTTCGGTAACCGTTATAGCAAGTAATGCTTAATAAAGAAGCAAGTAATGAAGCAATACTTTAAAAATCTCCGATCAGCAGTACAATGCCCCTAACTGCTGATTTAATTATTTTTTATAAAAAAATGTAGACTTAAAATAAGTTAGAAAATAGGTTAGAATAGGTTAAAAATAACTTAAAAAAATAATCAGATCAAAAAAAAGTAAGTATATAAAAAATGTGTTTTTCAAAAAAATAATGTATTGTAGGTGATATTTTAATTCACTCTTTCATACAATGTATTCCTTTCCACAGGGATACGACCTACACCTTCAATAGTGGCATGCATCTGTTCTCTGGATAAATATTCACCATGGGATGAACCAGCAGCAATGGAGATGAGATCCTCCATCATAGTGCCGCCCAGGTCATTAGCACCACAGCAGAGGGCCATCTGTGCCATTCTGGTACCGATTTTAATCCATGATGCCTGAATATTGGGAATATCCCTTCCCAGAATTATCCGGGCAATTGCGTGTAATTTCAGATCATCCAGACCACTGGCACCATTGGACTGCTGTCCCATGATGTTGTTTTTTCCCAGGAAGGTCATTGGTACCAGTTCAGTGAAGCCACCGGTTTCACGCTGAATATCTCTTAGTATCATTAAGTGTTCTATACGGTCTTCCCAGGTTTCTATACTACCGTACATAATGGTGGATGTGCTGGGAATCCCTAAATTGTGAGCTTCAGTAATGATATCAGCCCATTCCTGTGTTGAAACCTTGTTAGGGCAGAGTTTGGCCCGTACACTGTCCACCAGTATCTCAGCTGAAGCACCAGTTAAACTATCCAGTCCTGCACTTTTAAATGAAGTCAGTGCCTCCTGGGTGCTCACTTCAGATGCCTTGGCAGCATGGAAAACTTCCACTGGAGACATACTGTGAAGCATGATATCATAATTTTCTTTAATTGCTTCGAAAAGATCGCAGTAATATTCAACAGTCATGTGGGGCATTACACCACCAAAAAGACAGATTTCACTGGCATTTACATCAACGGCTTCTTTAATGCTGGTTAAAACTTCTTCAGTGGTTAGTTCATATCCTATATTATTTCTGAAGGAACAGAATGTACAACCAATGATACAGTGATCAGTGATGTCAATGTTACGGTTAGCCACAAAGGTAACTTCATCACCCACTATTTCCTGTCTTAACTGGTCTGCAGTGTCGAATAACTCAAAAGGATTGGAGTTTACCAGCTTATGTGCATCATCCCTGGTGATCTCTCCCGCTAAAGAACGTTCGTAAATGTCTTTAATCATATTTTTAGGCTCCTGACTTGAAATTACTTTATAGATATTTTTGAATTTTTAATGGTTATGCCATACCTTTTCCATCATACAATATATAATTAGTAGTTTTTTACCTCTGAAAAACAGTACTTTCTCTCCTAAGAAATTATTGTAATAAAAAATTATTGCCATTTTGGGGATGATTTACTGTTCATCGGAATTTAGAGTACATAAACCAGTATAATATCACATAAATAAAATTAGGTGTTCATAAATATTACGAAAATAAATAAAAAAAATTAAGTGTAAATCAAATGTTCAAATCAATTGTAAATTGATTTAACCTTCAATTTTGTCAATGGATAGATAACCATAACTATCTACTAGTTCTTTAAATTCATCAGTTACAGTGACTGATTCTAAGGCTTTTTCGATGTCTTTGAGTATATCAACATCTCGGAGCTTAGCTTCAACATCAGAGTAATCTTTTTTAAGGACAATAGTCACTGCAATTTTGTCATCCTCAAATTTACAAACCTTATGGCCATTGATATCTGTTGCAAAGTTTATTTCACCATTCATTATATCGCCTGTTCCCCTTTTATGAACTGTTTTACACTTGAAGTGTATGTCTATAAATCTATAGATGTCTTAATATAATCCATTATAATTATTTACTATTTTAAATCATATAATTTGTCTGGTTAAATAAAAAACATCCAAACTAATTCAAACCGATTGATGCAGATTATATTTAAGAGGTTTTAATGAGAATATATAGATAGATAAAACTTAAACGGAGGAAAATATTACAGCTGAAGGAGCTCACTCTTTTTAAAAATTCTTCAGGAGTAACCAATGTGGAGAGGGGGATAATATGGGGAGAATTGAATTTTCAATGGAAAACATCAACCAATGCCTTTGTGGTAAGTGTGCTGTACAAATAGAAAGCCAATGTGTTAAAGATAAACAAAAAATCATGTTACTGATAACCCAGCAAGATCTGGACAGTCCCATGCGGATGGATGCTGAACGTGTTCCCGGAGTTTATTGCAGCACTGGGAAAGCTATTTGTAAGGATATTGATACAAAAAAGGTCTGTAAATGTAATGAATGTTATGTCTGGAAAGAATATACACTGAAAGACTCTTTACCCGGACGATATTTCTGTAGAGATGGTAAGGCAAATAAATGATTATTTAAAAATGCCTTAAGTATAAGTACCTCTAAAAAGTAGTTTCATCATTAAATGTAAATCAAATCATATGCTGAAAGTAATGATTTGAATGTACAAATCCAGTTATTATAGTTCAAGTTTACTTTCACAGGAATATCTGCCTTTTTAAATCCGTTTTAATGAGTTTATGCATTTCTATTGATTTATGAGTGTTTATTATATCATTTTTTTCTTCTTCATTTATAATATCTTTTTTAGTTTAGTATATCCTCAGTAAAACATAAATATGAATTGTATGAAATACATGTTTGAATATGAATTGTACGAAAATTTATATTTAATTTCTACTGGATTTGTAAAAAAATGATGGAGGAATGTATTTATGGGAAGTTATATGGATAATCATCTTTTTGGAAAGGTTAAAGTTGGGGAACGTGGACAGATCGTTATTCCTAAAGAAGCCAGGGATAAATTTAATATAAAACCAGGTGATAACCTGGTAGTCTTTGGTAAAGAAAAAAATGAAAAACTGGTGCTTTTAAAAGAGGAATTAATGAGGGAATACGCCCTTAAAATATTGGATGACCTTGAAATTGAATAAATTAAATGATTCAATTCATTAAAATTTTTAGGATGTGTAACTGTGAATATTGCACCAGGAATAGAAATTTTAGAGTTATCAATGAAACTCACCGGGCCAGAAACCGTTGTTTACCCTACTTTACTATGGGATGAGGATACAGTGATACTGGTTGATGCCGGTGGACCTGGAAGCCTTGAAAACATAAAAAATTCCATGAAAAAAGCCGGTGTTCCCTTCGAAAAACTGGATAAAATCATAATCACCCACCAGGACATTGACCACATTGGTGGTGTAAAAGAAATCATCAATGAATTACCGGGTGTGGAAGTTCTCTCCCATCCGCTGGACAAACCATATATACAGGGTGAAAAGAAACTGGTGAGATTGAATTCCAGGTTCATGGAGCGTATAAACCATTTAAACCCTGATGAGAAGGAAAAAGTACTGGAAATATTCTCCACTACCAATGCCGAAGTTAACCGAACCCTGAGTGATGGGGAAAAACTGGATTGCTGTGGCGGAATCACAGTAATACACACACCAGGCCATACACCGGGACACATATGCCTCTACTGTGAAGCAGGTAATACCCTCATCGCCGGTGATGCAATGAACATCGCTGACGGCCAGCTAACCGGGCCTAATCCACAGATTTTAAATGATGAAGAGTTTAAACAAGCTGTTAAATCCCTTAAAAAATTCGAAGATCTTGATGTGGAATACGTGATAACCTACCATGGGGGCCTTTATACCGGTGATTTTCATTCCAGAATAGAAGAGATAACTGGAGAGGTTTAAGGGAATGATTGATTTTAGTCAAATTTTCATTCCCATCTTTGGATTTTTAATCGGACTTCTGGTTTCAACCCTGGGTGGTGGAGGAGGTGGACTGTACGTACCGGTTTTAACTCTGGTATTTGGAATACCCACTCAGGTGGCAGTGGCCACTTCACTGGCATCAGTACTACCCACCACTGCAGTAGGGGCCTTCAGCCACTACCGTGAAGGTAACGTTGACCTGCGAATTGGGATTATACTGGGAGCAGGTGGAGTTGCAGGCACACTCATCGGAGCCTACCTGGCTAACTTGATACCCTCGGACATGTTAAGAAGATTTTTAGGGGTGTTTATGCTTTTGATGATGATTCCTATGTTAAGAAGTTTCATCAAACGACATAAAAATCAGGAGGAGGAAGTGAAAAAAGAGACCAGTTCCAAAAATGACCCCGTAGTTTTAACCAGACCCCGGCAGTTTCTTGCTTCATTATTTGGAGTTGCATCTGGATTACTGGCCGGAATTTTCGGTATAAGTGGAACACCACCAGTCAGCGCTGGCCTATACAGTTTAGGATTACCCGCCATGACTGTGGTGGGTACCACCGTCTTTGTACTCATCTTCAACTCCCTCACTGGTATCGGTGGTTATTTCCTCCTGGGAAGATTGGATATTACCCTGATTATTCTCCTGGCTGGAGGAGCAGCAGTAGGAGCATTTATCGGACCAAAATTACTCAAAAAAATCAACCCACAGACCTTTGAGAAGATCTACGTACCGGTGATACTGACCATCAGTCTGGTAATGGGACTGGCCATGATACTGGCATAGCTTTAATAAAGAATATTACTACTAAATTGGAACTGGAATTGAACTTGTGAGATAAACTCATGATTAAAACTTAATAACTGGAGGAATAGTTATGAAAGTAACTGATGGTGTATATGCTTTGGATTCAACTAAAGGAAATTATGCATATTTAATACAGGGTGAGGAAACTATTTTAATAGATACTGGACGTCCTGGTCAGGGTAAAGGTATTTTAAATGAATTACAGGGTTTGGATATAAAACCAGATGATATAAAACATATTCTCCTGACTCATCACGATGTGGATCATATAGGGGGCCTGGTTTTTCTCCAGAAAATAACCGGTGCAGAAGTACATGCATCAGCTGAGGATATACCTTATATTTATGGTGAAAAAAAGAGGCCAGGAATAAAAAGACTGGTATCTATCATTATGCGTACGGGAAAACCGGAAAATATCATTCCATTCTCACCAGAAGAGACCATTGGAGGATTGGAAGTTATACCTACACCAGGACATACTCCAGGTCATGTAAGTTTCCTGTATAATGATGTGTTATTTGCAGGGGACTTAATTCAAACATCCCATGGTAAAGTAAGCCCAATGAATTCATTGATGGTTTGGAATGAGGAATTATCCAGAAAATCCATTGATAAAATCAACCATTACCAATTCAAATGGGTATGCCCGGCCCATGGTCAACCTATAAATGTAAATGGGAAAATCGAACTCTAAAATAGACTAATATTTACCCTATCAAAGGAAGTTTCCTTACTGGAACTAATTCATAATAAGATAGGATGCACTGGCAGGAATATCTTGAGGTAGACATGAAGTACACCAGTGCACCCCATTTATTATCTGTGGTTCTATTATTATAATATTGCCACAGTTTTGGGGCATAATGAAGTTATACTGTAATCTTTTACTTACTGTCAAAGTTATATGAAAAATTGATTAAAAAATTAGGGAATCAAATAATTATGGATGGAATATTGAATATTTAACCAAAATTTATCTCAAAAAAAATGTGTCTTAAAAAAAAATCAGTTGTTTCACCACGGTAAAATTAAAATTTAAAAAACCACCGTAAATGATCCAGTACATATAGCCTCAAAGATATAAATACAGCGATTTCAATGATTTTTGTTTTACCAGTACACAAAAATAAACATAATAATAAAATATTAAAAGTTTAATAATTTTACTTCGTTAAACCATGATATATCTAAGCATAAGTTCGAATATATTTATATATTATGATTTAAATAAAAATAATCATGAATGGGGAAGATGCTGCAATAATTGAAAAATGGTTTTTAAGACGTAACATTGGGGAAGGAACACAATCAGCTTATTTAATAGCTTTTAAACAATATTGTGAACTCATAGGTAAGACTCCATTTGAATTATATGAAGAAGCAGATAATGAAGAAGAAAGTGGAGTAAGACCTATAAAATCCAAAGTTTACGATTATCTTTTAAAATATAAAAAATATCTTAAAGATACAGGTAAATCTAAAAAAACAACAAAATTATATTTTGCAGCCGTTAGATCTTTTTACTTATCGTTTGATATTACTCTTGCAGATATAAAATTAGATAGTGGAGATATTGGGCTAGAAAAAAATATTGGTCGACCTTTAAATCGTAAAACCGTTAAAAAACTAGCTAATTCTGCAGCAGTCCGTGAAAGAGCTTTAATATATTTAATGGCCATGACAGGAATGGGTCAACAAGAAGCTCGAGATTTGACTATAAGAAAATTCATAGAATGTGCAAGTAGTGCAATAGGTAAAGAAATTGACGATGTATATGACCTCTTTAAATTTGAAGATGAAATCCTACAAGAAATTTTAACTCTCAATATAACCCGTCAAAAAACATCATACAGTTACATTACATTTATTCCTCCTGAAGCATCTAGAGAAATAATTCATTACCTTAAAGAACGTTGTTACGGACGTAATGAAAATATAAGAGTTGAGAATAATTCTGAGCACATCTTTGCAAGTAAATATGGAGGTCAAATGTCTCGAGACAGTATTGTAACAAATTTCAGAAATACAGGAATAAAAGCTGGTTTTAAGAAAGAAAAAAACGCTTATAGCTTCTGGAGAAGCCATTCCCTTCGTAAATATTTCATTTCTACCTTCATCAACAAAAAAGGAGAAAAAGTTATAGCAGATTTTATGGCTGGACATAAAATTACTGATATGGATCGAACTTATTGGCAGGCTAATCCTGACGATTTAAAAACGATGTATATCGACGCATTACCTGCTCTTTCATTAGATGAAGCAAATGTCAAGGATTATGAAACTAAAGAATTTAGAGAACTTAATGATAAATTAAATGAAAGTAAAAAAGAATCTAAGAACATGAAAAATGAATTCAGACAGATTTTGTTGTTAAATCTAGAAATAGATCAGGTAAGAGAAGCTATTTCAGAACTTGAGAATGGAACAATTGAGGACGGATATCTTTCTAAGTCAGATATTCCACAATTAAAAGAACGTTTAAAAGAGCTTAGAGAAGAAGTCATTAAGAAGATCAATAAAGTCACAGTTCCAAATGAAAAGGATGAAGATTATATTGACCAAATTATTAAACATTCAATGATAATGACAGAAACAGAATCCAAACATGAAGATATTTAACAAATTGATGATTTTTACCCAAAAAAATAGTTAACATTAAATAATACATTTTCTCTTTTTATACAGACTCATGTCATGCATTCTATGTTTGTGGAATAATATCCGTTTCCTTTTCTTTTTCTAGGCATTTAAGCACTCCCGCGCTCCCTGACGGTCGCTTGGGATTTATGTCTCGCTGTCGCTCGACAATCGTGTATGTCATTATGTTGTCTTAACTGCTGGCTCTTGTTTTCTCACTATTTTCACCTCCCACCCCCGACCACCATCCCCCCTACTTGCCTCACTGCGTTCGGCAATAGATTTCTTGCTAGCTCTCTTTTTGCTCTAATACCTCAATTAATGAATTAAATAAAAAAAGAGGTGTTATGAGATGGAAATAGGAAAAGAACTGAAAGGTAAGGAACTGAGCAGTTACTTAGTAGAAAAGTTGGATGAACTTGCTGACAATTTATGTCAGGACCCGGAGCAGCTGTTAGAGTTTGTAGAACGTTGGAGCTCAAACTTAGGGCTGCATCAATACAGTATAAATAATATCATCCTCGCATGGGCTCAGTATCCACAGGTAAGCATGCTCGCTGGATTTAGGAAATGGCAGAAACTTGGCCGGACTGTGTGCAAAGGAGAGAAATGCATTCGTATTTTAGCTCCCCTAACACGAAAGGTTAAGGACAAAGAGACTGAAAAAGACATTTACCTTATTAAAGGATTCAAATACGTGAATGTTTTCGATGTTAATCAGACCGAGGGCGAAAACTTGGATTTTGGACACCCTGAAATGGTTAAAGGTGATATTTCTTTTGATCAGATAAAAGAAATCAGCCCATTACCTGTTGTTGTAAAGTATGCAGGTACTTCTAATGGCAACGTAAATAAAGATCGCATTTTAGTTGCTCCCAAAAATAGTGAAGCTGCAATGGTAGCTACTCTTATTCACGAGATCGCCCACTACAAGCTTGGTCATGTGAGTAAAGAAATAAATAAGGCTCTAAAGGAAATTGAAGCTGAAGCTGTTTCTTATATAGTAACTACATATCTTGGTTTGGAAAATGAGAAGTCAAAATATTATATCCGATCTTGGAGTAGTGGCATAGAAGAACTTCGAGGAAGAGGCAAAAGAGTAATCTCAACCGCAGAGGCTATAATTAGAGAGATCGAAAGTCTCTCTTAAACTTTTTTTGGGAGGTTATAATATGATTCGTGCAGCACTAGCCCTAGCTATCGGATTTTTAATAGCAATTTGCTTAATAGGATTTGGATTGAGCAGTGAAGAACCCTATGACACTAACTACGATTTAGAATCCTATGAAGACTATAACTATGATTTTGATACCAGTTCATTCTCCAGTGATGACATGGAAAGCTCAGAATCAGATGAGGATTTTCCATAATCTTTTTTTTATGAAATAATTTAAAAAAAAGGTGAAAAGATGGACAGAAATACACGATTTGGACTAGGGGTTACAGGCCTCATCTGTAGCTTAGGATATGTATTCGGAGACATATGTGGACTAATAGCAGCCCTAGCATTCTGTAGCATTCCTTGGATCTATGAGCTAAGAAATAGAAACAAAAATGAAGAATTTGAGGTAGTTACATGCAAACTTTGTGGATCTAAATTTAGAATCCGGAACAGCACCATGGCTTGGGAATATAAAACAATTGGTCTTTGCCCTTTGTGCATCGATAAAATATTCAAATACTCAAAAAGAGTTCCTAAACGCTAGCCAGCCAGCAAGCAGCTGGCATATTTTTTTTCTTTTGAAGATAAATATTAAAAAATAGCCCTTCACCTATCCACCTCATTAGCCCGTGTGTATGCCAGAACGCAAGCCAGTAAGCCAGATACGCACATTTATAGATGGTGGGGTTGTTATTATTTTTAATTTGAGATCAGAGAAAATAGATTCAATTAATTAGTATATCTTATCCATTTCCAGTAGCTAGGCTTATTATTTCTTCTAAAAATACCATAGATTGGTCTTGATTGCTTAATGCTCGTGCTAACTTGTGCATAGCTGGATTTTTCGGCTCTTGTGAATTAATATAGAATAATATATCCTCAAATAAATTATCAATTTTTCTATCATCCATATTTTTCGGCTTTACATAGCCCAATGATTCCAAATACATTTCTTTGTCAATTTTACCATCTAAAGAAACCTTTTTTACATAATAAACATCTTCATATTCTTTATCTTCATCAATAAGCCGTATGGGATTATCTGATGGGTCCAAAACTACAACTGTATTAATTATGTCTTTTATGTAATGTGGAATGTCTTTTTTTTGGGTTTTGGGATTTTTAATGAAATATGCTGATGTATTTTTATATTTTTCTCTAATTTCTGGCATTTTTTCCTGATATTGGTCTGTTTTTTCTAAAATACCATAAATTTCTTGTTCTTGTTCATTATATAATTCTGATTGAGCGATTCGAAAAGCAAGTGCTTCTGTTTCTCCTTCCAATTGTAATAACTCTTCATCTCTTAAATCTCTAACAACAATCTGATTAACTAATGAATCCCATTTATTCTGATTTTTGGCTTCAAATTCCTTAATTTTCTTTTTAAATAAATATTTTAGTTCTTTATGTGCTTTGTTATAGTTCTCAGTGTCTAATTGCTTAATTAAGTTAAATATATCTAATGATTCTGTTTTTACTATACTAAATATTACATTTTTAATATTCATACTCTGTAATCTTTTAGCATTGATTGCTTCAGGATCCCAATCTTTTGGTAATTCATACTCTTCTATTTGAATGATTTTTAATTTTAAAAGCTTATTGAAAATTGCATTGTAACTCATATCTCGTTTAGGAACATTTACATATTCAGAACTCGCTATTGTTCGGGTAATGATCTCGGTATAAGATAGTGGGCCTTCTTCCAATAAATTTTTAATAAAATCCTCCAATTTCAGTTTTTTTCCCAAAATGTTTCACCCAGTTTTTTCTTTTTGTGTATATTTACACAATTATTCCACTTAAAATTGATCCTTCTGTGTATACTTAGTTAATTTTACAAAACTTCTAGGAATGCACTCATTTGTCAGTATTAAAAATCAAATTTGGTTGAATCAATAGTGCATAAGCCTAGAAGGAGGAAAAAAATATGAAAAAAGAAATATACGAAACTGAAGATGTTATGACTTGTGAGTGTTTACACAAAAATGCAATGATGTGGCTAATGGGAACCAGTGGAATGAGAGTTGCTGACTTATGTCAACTCGATTATTTTGATTTCTTATCGAGCATAGCAGATTATTTCCAGGGTAGTTCAACAAGTCCCTTCCGTATAAATAAGATATATGAGCAAATAAGAAGCCGTGATGATATTATAGGAACTTGGGAACTATATAATAAAAAAACAGGTGCTCCTTATGTTACATTCAGTACTCCCAAAACAATTCATGCCATAATGGACTCTCTTTACCTTAGGAAAGGTTCTAGACAAATTGACCAGAATGAACCTTTATTTGTAGGGCTTAATGGAAAGAGAATAACCCCAGAAGAAGTTACAGCAAATATAACGAACTTCGGTGATCAAGTGGGACTAGACATAAAACCACAACACCTTAGAGAATTATTCGTCGATAGATTGACTTCTGCTGGAATTCCGAATGAAATAATAAAGCTTTTTTTAGGGCATAAGATTATTCCATCTACCATTTCCTATGTAGCATGTCATAGAGAAGCTCTCATATCCGACTACAAAAAAGCTTTTATAAGTTCCGCTCCTGAAGAAGTGGTATTGAAAGTCCCAATAGAGCAATATAAATATTTTTTGGACGAAATGAGAATAGGTTAAGGAGCCTATTCTTTTCATTTTTTTTTATAGGTGATATAAAATGAGTTTTGACGATCTGACGTTTATTAGAGCTAGCAAACCATTAAAAAATCATAATGGTCGAAGTTTTGGGTATATCAAAATGGGTAATTTGCAGATATTTCTTGACCACTGGAGGGAAGGGAAAAAAAATTACAGCCAGTGGAAAGTCATGGAAAAAGAGAGAACACCAAGATATGTAGGTGCTGCAGTCGTAAATGATGAACCAATAAATGTGCGAAAAATGAGACGGGATAAGCTTTTGAAAGAAATAATAAAAAATAAATTTCCAGATATTCCGTCAGAAACCGTAGCAATATTTCTTTCTGAAATGGTTGAAGTTGCCAATAAATTAGGAAGTGGACTATTTCCAAAAAGCACAACAAAAGAGGAGACAGAAGAATTAGAAGAAATTAGTAGTTTTGATGATTACGATGAAACTATAAAAGAACAGGCTAACTCTATTTTAAAGAGTAACCCATTAGAATATTTTATAGGGGTGTTGGATTTAGTACATTGTGGAGATGTAGAAAACAAAGAAATTTTAGTACTGGTACTATTCACAAAACATGTGATGAACGGTAAACCTGTAAATGTAATTATTGTCGGTAGTACTGAATCTGGTAAGACGAGTTTAGCCAATAAAACCGCCATGATTACACCAAATCGTTTCCTAATTAATACAAGTTCCATGAGTGCCAAAGCTGCTTATTATCATCAGGAGGCTTTCCGGGAAGATTACAATCATATGATAATCAATGACTTTTTAGATAGTGAAGAAGCAATTGGAACACTTAAAGCCGTTACAGATACGGAAATAGTAAAACCTAAACATATGACAGTATCCGATGATAAAAAAGCTGTTACCTTAGAAATTAAAGGCAAAAATACTGTAATAGTAACTGCTGCAAAGCAACTTACAGACCGAGAGCTAAACCGACGCTTATTACACTTAAACCCTGATGAAGATGAGGCACATGAGCTAGAAACCAAAGAATTCATAGTTTTAGACGTAGTAGGAACATCATTAAAACATGACGACATATTTGAAGTGGCACAAGCACTCTATGACAAAATAATAGAATCAAACTATGAAGTTTTTGTGCCGTGGATGCTAGCAATAGACGTTAAATTGCTAAGCAAAACCGACATAAAGCACTTCACTAACTTAGTAAAAGCCAGAGCATTAATCCATCAATCCCAAAGGATAGAAATAATGGATAAAGTGCTATTATCATCATTAGAAGACTTCCTAGAAGTAGCTCGACTATGGGAACACATCTCAGAAATGCAAACCACATATTTACCAGCAAAGGCCTTTGAATTATTAAAATTACTCCCCACATGGGATAAGGACTTTTATAAAGAATCTTTAAGGTCAGGAGACGGGCACTATGGTATGAAACTAGCAAAAATCAGTCAAGCCCTAGATATAAGCCGTGATGCTGTGAAAAGATTAATTTGGGGTAAGGATGACCAAAGAGGCCTTGTAGATTTAGGTTACGTACACGCAGAACAAACTGGAGATACCAAAACATCTCCATGGACCTGTTACCGTACTAAAGATAAAACTTTATATGCTGAAGAAAAAGATGTTGAAGCTTCGACAGTTGCTTATTTACCCATGTTTAAGCCTTGGAATGAAACAAAAGATAAAAAAAGAGTCATACTATCTATATGTAATTTGTTTTTTAGTAAGGGATACTTAAAAAAAGAAAAATTTGAAGAAATAAATGAAGCATTACTCTCCAAATATGATTTAAATATAGAAACAGATGAGGATATAATTAAAATCATCGACTTCATTAAAAAAAATTATATAAGGTAAAGTTTCTGGATAGCAAGCTAAAAAAAACATTTTTAGGCATTAATATGGGATAATTTGGCATTATATAGTTGGCACTACTCACAATCAAGCAGAACGAAGTATTAAATCGAAATATTCGTTAATTAACCCTAGATTATAATGCCAAATTATTATCCAATATGTATTAATCATAATAATGTATCCCATTTTAACAGTCTAAACAACATTAAAACAGTAATAAATGTAATATACATAAAAATAACAATATAAACCAACCAAAAATCAATCCTTACCCTATATGCAACGATCCCAATCAACCCAACTTTCACCATGTCGTACTGACTTGCTGGCAGGCTTTCGTTAGTAATGGATAAATTTCGAGATGTATTCTTATCCAATCGATAAAATAAAAAAATAGGAGTTATATGAAATAATCTTCAAGTGTACCTTCTATTTGTCCCCTAGTTTTCTTCTCATACTCTAATATATCGACGGTATCGGCACCTTTTTCACTCAGCTCATAGAATGTGTTTTCTCCAAGCAGTACATAGTTCCATTGACTGTATAGTCTATCCTCTGGTTTAAGTTGGTTTATTTTATCTATCCAGTCAATAGTGGCTCTTCGCTTTTGCTGCACATTAGGATTGTTGACATCTTTTTGAGCTTTAGTTTCAACCAGGTACACTTTATTAGATGTTCTTACTAAGAAGTCAGGGTAGTAATGAGATAAAAGACCGTCTTCTCGGATATAGGTTATGTGAGCAAAGTCATGGTAAATTTCATTAATTTTCAGAAATGAATAAACTTCTGAATCTTTGTCAACAAATTCTATGAATGCCTTTTCGAATCCTCCTTTATTAGAAGGGTATGCTAATTTCTCATAAATGGCCTTGGAAATGTCTAGGCAGAAGTTTTCTCGCATTTTTATTTCCGCAACATCTGAGAATGGTTTTTTGATTACTTCTGCTTCTGTGACATCAACGTTGTTTTGCATCTCGTAAATTGCTTTGCTGACATTTTTAATGATATGAGAAAGGATTTGGGACTCAGATAAAAAGAGAATTCTCCAGTTATTATCAATCATTGGGTTAAACTCTTGTTCAAACAACTTATGTCGTATGTACTCATCTGTAAGTTTTGCTATTTCTGCAGTATTAACCTGCAGCCTAGGGAAAGATTTTTTCTTTTTTTTACCAACGGGTATCAGCATAGAGGTTACACCTCTAACTAATTTTGACAGAAACTCATTATAACTTGTGGCGGTAAATATCTCTGCAGTAACTGAATATTCTCCAAATCGGGTCCTAACTGTAACTTCTTCTGAATAAAAAACATCCCCTTCCTTAGGAATTAGATTCTCCAAGTCTTCCAATGCAATAGGGAATGGTTCCATATTATCAAAAGATAGTTCGGTAGGTGCAAGGTTTTCTTCACTCTCTCGGATAATTAAAGGCCAATATAAATCATATTTCTCATAACCTTCCCTTAACCCAACATTAATAATGTCACCTAAGATATTCACTCTTCCAGTAGGTGGTTTTTCAGCAGTTCCCACAGCACCTTCATCAATTAACTTTTCATAAAACTCAATAAATGCAGGATGCTCTACAATACTTAGAATATCCAAATAATTAAGGGGTTCTTCTTTTTTATCCAGTAACCTTATCCTATTCTCAGTTTTAACCTCTTCAAATATAGGTTCTCTCCACATTAACCGTAAACCACGACCAATAGTTTGTTCCAGAAGAATGAATGATGTAGTGGACCTTAAAGGAACAATAACACAGATATTGTTTACATCAAAGCCTTCACGGAGCATTAGAACCGAGACAATTACTCTTGGACTTTGGTGTTTGTCAATATTGAACAGCCGCTGTTTGGTTTCATTCCATTCTTTTTGTGGTATATTCCCTTTACGGTCTGAATGTATTTCCATGACATCATCTTCAGATAAACCCTCTGACTTAGTTAAAAAGTCAGTTACAAAAGGAGCCACTTTAGTGTCTTCACAAATAACCATCATCTTTGGATGTTTACTGGAAACACCATTTTCATCAGCAGTTAAAGCAATAAATTCCTTTTCAAGAATATTTAACTTTTGTAAACCCGCTCTAAGCATAATTTTCTGACCATCAGACAACCCAACAACATCATTACCTTCCCTAGTTGCCTTAAAATCTAATTCCATTGTAGCAACTTCTTTACGCCTATCCAAAGCAATTGTTTTAATCAAACCATGCCTAATGGAAGTTTTAAGGTCAAAATCAACTACTATATAAGGGAAAAAATGTTTTGTCCGTTTCTGACCACTACCCGTAACACTATAAGGAGTAGCTGAGAAATCAATCTGAATAAACTTCTCTTTTTTCGGCTCCGAAATTCTTAATAAACTCCTTTGCCATTGCACCTCAAATATCTCCCCACCACGTTTAACTTCATGGATATGGTGAGCTTCATCATTAAATACAACTAAATCCTGCAAATTCGCAAGATATTCAATTTCCTTACCTTTGAGATAATGATTATCTAATGAATCTAATGCATTACCTGCTGTTAATCCTGGAGTAATAGGAAGAACGTCCTTAATAACTTCACTGGGGTCTTCAATGGGTGACCTATTGAGACTTTTTTCTTCTTCACCAGCTAACAAATGCCAATTAGTGATAGCAATAAGACCCTCTCCAGTTACCTTAGTTCCTATTTCTTCTTTACGAACAACATTGGACTGAATAAAACCAAAAATAATATCCTTATAAGCCGGAGGAATAAATAACTTCTCAAAAATCTTAAAATCCGATTCATCAAAGTTCCTAGTTCCATCCATTTGTTCCTTACCTAAAAATGCGTCAAGAAGCCTTTCATAAACAATCAAACCTGGTGCAACAAGCAAAAAATTCTTAGAATATCTTCCCGAAAATTCATTCTCAGTTTTAGCATTTAAAAACTGCCAAAGAAGTAATGCATGTAAAACCCATGTTTTTCCCGTACCTGTAGCCATTTTAATAGCATACTTAGGATGTTTATATTTTTCTTTCTCCAAATCCAAAATGTCCATTTCCCCAAGCAACTCAGGACTAACAGATTGATACATATCCATTACACTACTTACACCCATTACCTCATGGAGATAGATAGTGTTTAAGATAGCTTGCTTCTGACCCTCATGAAAATTAAAATTCCGAATATCGCAAAAAGCATCACCAAACCAAAACCTCAACAAATCTTTAGTTATTGGGTTGACACTTTCAATAAAAGAACCATCTTTCCAGGCCTTTTTAACATTCTTTGTCAATTCTTTAGCAAAAAGAAGCGGAATATCCTTTGTCCCTTGATGTGTCATTCTAGACATGCTATTCCACCTCTACAACTGTTGCACTCTCAAAACCAAACACATCAACAGCCTTAATACAAACATTCCTTTTCCTATTTTCCTTGGGAACGATTAATTCGGCTTTACGGACCACCCTGAACGGGTCGTTATCATTGGCAATATTCTGCCTATAATCCTGCCACTTACTACGGAAAACCTCACCATCATAATCAGGGTCAATACTCCAATATTCAATAAGACTAAGAGGGTCTTCAGTAATTACCTTCTCTAACATAGCCTTATTTTTATCATCAAGTGGAAGAGCATCTGGAGACAATAAAACATAATTTTCCATCTCTATAATTAATTTATCCTTATTTTTATCATATTCTGCTCTCAGAATAGGTTTTACAGTTAAATATTGCAGTGAAGAGAATCTTACCTTACCTGACTGAATTAATTTCTTATATTTAGCTTTTGTCTTTAAGATATCAAGTAAATCAGCTGGAATCACAAGAACTTCAAGATTTTTATCATTTAAACTAGTGATAATCTCACCAATGTTTGAGACAAAGTTCCATCCAAGAACAACTACTTTTTTCCACCCACCTGCATATGAGTTCCTGAACTCTTGAGCACGTTTTAAAGTATTGTATCCTGTCATTTTGGATGGGGAATCAACCACAATAAGAGTTCTAGATTGTTTGAGGTATCCTGCGTTGGCTGGGGCACCTTCATTAGCTGGAAAAGGCATGGCACCATATAAATTAATAATTACATGGGCTAAATCTCTTATTGTTCTAAATTCTGACTTTTCATATTGCTCTTTTTGGTAGTCCCCTATTGACTGAAATAAAAATGGTTGAGAATCTTGGTCAACCATACGTTTCCTAGTAATCATACACCCTGGCTTGCCAAGATCTGACATTATCCATTTTCTGTTGAGCTTTCCTGCTACAGCACCCGTAGTACCACTACCCGCAAAAAAATCAGCTATTATTGAACCTTCATTTGATGATGCCTTAATGATTCGATTAAGTAATTTTTGAGGTTTTTGAGTTTTATACCCTACCAATTCAGTTCTTGAAATTTGTCCCCCAGATGGAATATCATCCCACCAATCATTAGGAATTCGTCCTTTTTCATATTCAGAGATGTCTTTTCCAGTAAATTGTATGCCACCTTTTGTAGTTTCAGAGTATCCTCTTCTTTTTAAGGTCGCTTCGTCATAAGGGATTAAAATATCCTCATAATTAAAAATATATTCATTTGACTTCGAATACCAAAATATGACATCGTGTTTCTTTTGAAAAGTAGATTTAACGGGCGATGGTCCTTTATATGCCCAAACAATTTCGTTTCGGAAATTATCTCTTCCAAAAATGTCATCTAATATTATCTTTAAATAATGACCAACATGCCAATCAATATGAACATAAATAGACCCTTTTTCAGATAGAAGTTCCCGCATTAATACTAATCTAGGAACCATCATACGGAGATAACTAGCTGTTCCATGTTTCCAAGTATCTGAATACGCAAATTGTTCGATTACAGTTGGTTTTTGAACAATATTAGCATCTGGTAACTCTACTTTGGTCCTATAATCTGCTTTTGAATCATATGGCGGATCAATGTATATTAAATCAAGTTTACCACGAAGTGAGGCTGAATTATTATCTCCTGCCAGTAGCGCCTGCATCGCAAGTAAGTTATCCCCATATATTAATCTGTTAAACCATTCATTACTGTTAATATCCTTTATTTGGCCTCTAAACAAGCCCGAACTATCCTTAGATGGTAAAACTAGTTCATTTGTCTGTAAAGTAATTCTATTAGATTTTGAAAGTCCTTCTAAAATTCGTTGCGCTTCTCGTTTTCCCTGCTTTATTATTTTTGGCAATTCTTCTACAAGTGAATCAGACATTTACAATCACCATTTCCCCAATATAAAGTTATATAATTATCTTGGTATATGTCATATTTAGTATTAAAATTATGTATAATTAAATGGGTATTATTACATTAGTTACAATATAGTAGTGCAGAATGAATGAAAAATAGATATTAACCATTTTTTTATGAGGAAAATAGATTCAACAAATTATTATAATTCAAATATATTTTTATAGATAATTTTTTACTTAAAAATTAATTCATATCCACAAGATTATAAATTAGTTCTCAAGTGCTCACTACCACAACATATTTACTATTCACCATCATTATTGTAATACAAATGGTTTTAAAGAAAATAAATTATTAATAAGGTTTGTATTTGTTAATGGAGGATATAAAAATGGTTGGGATACCCGAAGCAAAATTAGAAAGTTGGGCGTCTAAAGGTGCAATAGTTACCGCAGAAACTACACATAAATCTGTAAGAAAAGCTTTAGATGCCTGTGATGAGCTTAGAGGAATAGATCCTGAAATCTATCTCCAAGGATCTTATAAAAACAGCACTAACATTCGTGGAGAAAGTGATGTTGATGTTGTCATTCAATTAAATAAAACATATACTCCCTACACTCTGGAATTATCCACAAAAGAACAGGAACTTTATAAATCTGCGCATATTGACGCTACATACTTTCTTCCGGAATTTAAAAATGCTGTACTTGATGCTTTAAAGGCATATTTTGGATATTCAATGGTTTCTGAAGGAAATAAATGTATTAAAATTAAAAAAGACTCAAATAGATTAGATGCTGATGTAATAGTTTGTAATCAGTATCGAAAATATAAACGTTATGTAAACTGGAATGATCAAGATTTTTATGAAGGAATAATATTTTATACAAAATTAGGGGATAAAATTATTAGTTATCCTAAAATTCATTATGATAATGGAGTTAATAAAAATTCAGTATCCAAAACAAATAATTTGTATAAACCAACAGTGCGACTTTTTAAAAATGCTAGAAGTTATATGGTCAATCAAGGAATAATTAAAGAAAATATTGCACCTTCGTTTTTTGTTGAATGCTTGTTGTATAATGTCCCTGACACTCTTTTTCAAAATCAATATTCAACTACTTATTTAAATATCATTAAATGGATTGTGGATTCTCTATCAAATGGTGACTACAAAAATTTCGTGTGTCAGGATGAACAAACCAAACTTTTTGGTGATACACATAAACAATGGAATTTAAAAAATGGTGTATTATTTTTATCAGAATTAATCGATCTTTGGCAGGAGTGGTGAAAAATGCACTCCTATTCAACAGATTCTAAAGAAAGAAAGTACATCCCCCTTATACTTATAGGAGTAAGTATAGTATTTTCAATGGTCTCAATAGCAATATGGCACAGTTTGCATTTTGAGGGATTATTAGGACAAATTCACTCTGTTATAGGATATATTGTAGATTTTTCAGCCATATTATATTATGATATTTTATTTTGGCTGTTTAATGATTATTTATGGAAGTATTGTTCGTTCATTCCTTTTTGTAATATACCTAATTTAAATGGGAAATGGGAAGGAATAATCAATTCTTCTTTTAAGGATACGGAGACAAAAGAAAGAACTATTGTAACCGCAACAATGGATATTAACCAAAAATGGCAGGAAATGGAAATTAGGTTTAAATCCGATAATTCAGAATCTAAAACTGTTACTGGTGCATTTTTCACTAAAAATTCCAATGCCAAAGAGTTAACATACCAATATGAGAATAACCTCGTCCCAACTTCGGATATTGAAACCATGCATTCGCATGATGGAACAGGATGGATTACTATAGCTTCAGATTTAAAAAGTTTAGAAGGAAAATACTATACCGGACGAGATAGTTCTAATAATGGAGGTCTTAGTTTTACAAAAGTCGGAAAATAGTTTTACAAATAAATGACGAGATGAGAAAAACTCAGTGATCTCAATTTATACACTCGAAGAAAACTCAAATAATATTCAACGCAGCTCTCACTAAAATACGTGCTGACTTGTTTGCTGTCATTTGGTGTAACGTTCTTTAAAGATAAATATCATGCATCTATAAAAAAAATAGATAGATTACCCAACTAATATTATTGAATTCTAAAACTATTTATAATCATATTAAATGCATTATTGGCTTGATCTTTATCCCCAGCGATTACTATAGTCCATCCGTTTTTATCTTTTACAAAAATACCTGTATTAAGAGTTTTCGTACCTCCAGTTGACCTTTTTTCATAATAGGTATAACCATTTAGAGTCTTTTTTGTAAATCCATCGTTTTTTAACATTTGTAAATAGTCTGAATCGAGTGGATAACTCTTTATTTCTGCTCTAGATATTTGTGATGGATAATCAAACATGATTTCGCCGGAATTTTGATAACCAATTTTCCAGTCTTTAGGATAATCAAAACTTATATTATTATCATTATATTGAGTAGCAGCAGTATTTCCAGATAAAATTACAAATACCAAGATTAATAAAACGAATACACTACTTGTACTGATAATTTTCGTACGAAAACTGGAATTTAAAAATTTATCTTTTATTTTTTTAAGTTCTTTTAATATTCCAACTCCTTGATTGGTAACAGATGATTTTTGTGATGATTTTTTAGCCTCTATGGGTATTGACTTACCACAATTTCCACAAAATTTAGTGTCGTTTTGTATCTCAACTCCACAAGAAGGGCAGATTAATTTTTCTTTTTTTATAGAATTAAGATTTTCAGCATATTTTAATCTCCCACCACATTCACAAACATCAAAATCTTCTGGAGACTCTCCATCTTGCAGCTCATAATAACCCTCACACTTGTCACAAATAAGGTATCCCAACCAAACTCCCCCTTAATAGGATAATAACAATAAGTAGATAAATGTAATACATCTTCATATTTAATATTTTTGCAATAATACAAAATTTATTCTCTTTTCCAGTTTGATTGAACTACATATCTAAATTTAGAAATTACTGGTAATTTCCATTATGCAAATCTGAAGATTTTTTTTTATCGATTCGATATCTCCTCCCATAATATGAATCGCAGCTCTTAGTAAAACGCTCCCTGGCTGTCTTTCTAGCTAACTTCATTAAAGATAAATTTTGGCAACAATGAAAATTATTTTTTGCATAATATTACTTCTCTTTTGCTCTTCAGGACAACTCCAATAACATCAAATCTTCATAGTAAATCACCCACGAGGTGATGCATAATGCGAGTAAGTGAAGCTATTCCACGAGGTCGGAAAGTACATTTATACCATCCTGAATTGTTTTTCAACCATGAAGAAGTTGTTATTTACACGAGAGATGAGTTTCGACGTAATTATCTGGCAATGAGGGAGTACATAGAGTATTCTTTTAAGCAATACAGCCAGATAGACAGCGAGCGAGAATGGGAGCTGGCAGGTTATTGGGCACGAATTATGGAGAGGATCCATTTTCTTAATGTAAATATGGAGTTATTTTTGGACAAAGGTCCTTCACAAGCATATTTAGATACATATGTCGAGATCCCTGTTGATCCATCCGAAGATCTCCTTTTAGAATCTGCAAGGAATGTCTCACCAGATTCATTGCTGGCTGACTGGCTGTAATTCTATGAGACGTAGTTTTGGTATCGTTGACAGGAAGAAAATCCTAGCATATAGGCCACAGCTATTCCAGCGAACAGAGGATTTGCTGGTATTCCCTGCAAGAGATTTTCACCAGTGGCACAGCGAAATAACCGAATATATTGATGGTTTGTTCCAGATAAAAGCTCAATCGGATCCTATAAAACTTGAAGATATAAAATTAGCATCCGGCTTACTAACAGAGATAGAAAGCAAGCAAGCCAGCCTGTTCGACATCAAGCAAGCGATGGATTTCTCCTACCACTATGTTTCACAAATAGATCCTAAGTTTAAAATGAGAGATCCACAGCTCTATGGTAGGGACATGTACCATATTGATAGGAAAGTTTTAAAAATAACCCCACAGTTAAAATATCAACACCAAATGGAGATATTGAAATATGCGCACTGGCTTTGGGCTCAAAAAGACAAACCAACTATACTTAAAGTAAAGAAATGATGACAACAAAAAAATTCGTGCTCTTAGACATTGATTACATCACTAGGAATGGCGAAGCAGTTATTAGATTATTCGGTAAACTTGTCGGAGAAAAAGAAGGACATATAATAGCGCTAGATAATAGTTTTAAACATTACATTTATGTCATACCTCACGTTTTTGATGTTTGTATTGATGAATTAAGTGATATGGGCCTGAATGTGGTAGAAAAAGTCTCTAAAAGGGATATGGGAAAAACAAGAGAAGTTCTTAAGATAACTTTTAATCATCCCAAAGATATTAAACAATTAAAAGAAAAATTGAGAATTTAAAATCAGTACAGGAAGTAAGAGAGTATGATATTCCTTTTGAACGTAGATATCTTATAGATAAAGGATTATCACCTATGAATGGTGTAAGTGTACAAGGAAAGGTTTTATCCACAAGATCTTCCATCTGTATGTTTAAAGTGGAAAAACATCCAAAAGCATTGGAATTAAAGCCAGAACTTAAAATATTGAGTTTTGACATTGAAATCAATAGTCCTAATGGCATACCACAGCCAGAAAGAGACCCTATTGTAATAATCAGTTTTTCAAGTAACCATGGGCTAGAAAAGACTTTTTCCACTAAAAAATCATATTCAGCATTTGTAAGGACCGTACCAAATGAGAAGGAATTGCTAAATAAATTCGTGGAAACAATAAAAGCCGAAAATCCAGACATAATCACTGGTTACAACTCAGACTCTTTTGACTTTCCTTATATTAAGGAAAGAGCTGATAGATTAGGTGTAGCATTAAAATTGGGAGTTGATGAATCAAAGCTTAAATTGGTAACCGTTCCTAAAAAAGCAGCAATGATTAAAGGTCGCATTCATGTAGATCTTTACAGGATTACACGCAGACATCTCCAATTAAATAGCCATACCGTAGGAAGCGTTTACAAGGTACTTTTCGGTATTGATCGAATAGACCTTCCTGCATCGGAGATTTATAATTGTTGGAATGATAGTGATAGGAAAGAGGCAGTTTTTAGATATTCTATAGAAGATGCAAAAGCTATTATTCAAATAGGAGAGCAGATGTTGCCTATGAGTATTGAGCTTGCTCGAATTGTTGGGCAATCCTTATTTGATATTGTCCGAAGAGGGACAGGAACTCAAGTAAAATGGCATTTAATCCGCAAAGCCTATGAATATGACCATATTTTACCAAATGAACCGGGAAAATTTGAAAGAAACGTTGTAGGAGGATATGTTAAAGAACCAATACAGGGCTTACATGAAAATATTTGCTATTTTGATTTTCGCAGCCTATATCCTAGCATAATTGTAGCTAAAAATATTTCTCTAGAAACCTTATGTCAAGATGGTGATGAAGAAACATGCCATATTGCACCTGAATTTGGATATAAATTCAAAAAAGAGCCCATAGGTTTTATTCCCACGGTCACAGCTCAAATATTAAACGAACGGATCCGTATCAAAGCTAAGATGAAAGAATCCACAGATCCTGAAGAAAAACAAATCTTAAACTTCAGACAAGAAGCACTAAAAACCCTAATCTCCACCATTTATGGCTTGTATAACCATCCACAATATCGTTGGTATTGTGTCGAAGCTTCAGAAGCCATTACTGCATGGGGGAAAGATTTTCTCATAAAAACCATAGAAAAAGCCGAAAACCATGGTTTAAAACCTGTCTATGCTGATACTGATGGGTTCTTTGTGACTATGCCAAAAGGAGAAAAGTAATATTCTACCTATTGCGCTCCATATATTGATTTATAGCTTCCTGTAGCCCTTTATTTCGAGAATTATACCCATTTTCTTTCAAAATTTCATCGAATTCTTTTACTAATTCGTTTGGTAAATTTATTGCTAGTCTCATAATATCACCCTAATAATAATTAATTGATAAGTAATCATATATAATACTTTATATTTATTGTTTTATTACATTCCTGAAAAATATATGCCCCAAATAAAAGGAGCAATTTAAGTAAGAAAAAAATACAAATTTAACAAAATAGCAATCCAAATAAAAAAAACCTATGTAAATTTCGTTTTTACTGCAATGTTGATTAAAATCTGTAGATATGATAATATAATAATTTTAAAAATCAACATAAAAGGATCATCATATATACCCTAATTCATTGAAATATGAGCATTTATGATGGTTTTGTTTTAGTGATATACAAAAATAATAATATTAAAATAAAGTCAAAAATGTAATAAATTGACTTCGTTATATCAGTATATTACGAAGTTGATAGTATTCTTCCATGATGTGTAGGTTTAATGAGTCGAGTTGATCTTTATTCTATTTTTTTCATATCAGTAACAATGAGTTCACCTATCCCACAATTCTTGCATTTCCAGTCCTTAAATGGTTGATATTGAGGTGGTTCTTCATTTACAGGAACTTTAAGATTATAACTATGATTACAATCTGGATTATCGCATTCTAGTCTTAATTGGTAGATCATTTTTCTGCTCATAAGTTACACTTTCCATTAAATTGTTAAATCTTCGAGTTCATATAATTCGGATAACAGTGAAAGCTGTAGATTCATAATCTCCATCATATCACCAATAATATCATTGAAATCTAATTTTGGAGATGGAACTCGCATTAATTTATGAAGCGGATTAAAATCTGTTGTATAAATTGAATCTCTTACAGCTGCCCAATTTCCATGTGAATACCCAGAAGTCCAGTCATAATATTTATCATAAGTTTTCTTAGTATCACTGTATTCACTCATTTTCCTAAGATCTACTCCAGCCCAATGACCAAGATCTATATCAACAAATTCCTCACGCATATCTTCATTAGCAATTTCATTCACATCATCAAAACTAATAAATGAAGGATCAGACTCATATTTTTCAGCTTTTAAAGAAACCAACTTAGCTTGCCCAGCACCATATCTACGATAACTTTCCCATAACTCAATTTTATCCTTTTTCACTAAATAAGCGAATGTTATATAATTTTCAACCAAACTTCTTAATAATATACGCCCTATTAAATAATTTCCAGTATTCCGGTTCACACATTCAGTTATTATACGTAAAGAATACATTACTAATCCAAAAGAAGCATCATGTTTTGCATCTGCATCTGAAGTTTCCAATGTATCATAGAATCTTTGGAAAAGCTTATTCCAAATTGTTTTAAATCTTTTCGATAGCTCTTCATCTATTTTATAATGCGAGTTTCGTTTTCTAACTAGGACTTCAGGAGTAGTTCTAAATAAACATTCCTCCCAAAATTTTGTAACCCATTTTGCAGAATTTTCCGCCCAATATGCGAGAGAACCTTCCAAAACTCTAATTGTTGGTCTAACTTCTTTTAAATCTCCTTCATATGGATAATCCCATACATTATTCATAATATCAATTAAATCTTCATTAATCCTTATGTTTCCACAAGCCATTTTATATACTACACATAACCATCTAATGTCAGTGGATGCTTGAGAATTATGGTATAAAGTTTTACCAATTGCTATCTTAAGTATATTCCAATCCTCTTCAGAAGCTTCAGAACCAATAATATCTTTCCATATTGAATAAGCAGGAAGTTCTTCAAACAAAAGTAAAGGTTTAAGAATACTTTTTATTTCTTTATCATCAAAAAGCGTATGTAGTGCATTACTCAGGAAACTTTTATCGCATTTGCTTAAAGAAGTTAAAGATAAATCTTCAGGCCTTAAATCTTCTTCAACATAAGCAAAATGTTCAACCATTAACCTAAATTTAATTAAATATTCCTCTTGTGACAAATTTGCTGTTAAAAGGGCTGCATATAAGTATTCAGGTAATCTATTATGCCAAGATGTGAAATCAAGGTTAGAAATCTGTTTAAGAGGTGGAATTAATTTTTTACCCTTTTTTTGATGGTCATCTAAGGAACTCCTATTTTTATTATTCATATAATCACCTGAAAACAATGTAATAATTTTACTTATCAATATTGCTGTTTTTTACTCTTTTTGCAAATTAATTCTGTTTCTTTGAGTATAAACATGTAAACTTATTTTCCATCCTTCATTTTGATTTCCACCAATGATTAATAGAATTGGTTCAGAACAATTTAATTTTTTATCATTTGCAAATTTGTTCATCTGGATGTTATCTATTGTACTAGGTTTAGAAGAGGAATTAGGGTGAAAATGCCAGTCCCCGATATAACGATAACCCAAATCCCATTTATCATGAAGAATCTTATTTAAGTTGACAGGTGTTCTCTTGAAGGAGCACTTACCTTGTTTTGAACCATTTGGTGGTCCTGTTATTTTACTAATAATAGCTGTATTTCTATCTTCTGAGTACTTACCAATTAATATCCCACCTGTTTCTTTATTTTTAGCTTGTATACATTCATGATGGATATTACTAAGAATTGTATCAGTAAAAGATACAGAAAACTTATTATCAGCACTTTTAAATCTAATTACTTTCATTAATACCTACTCAATTTTTATATAACCTATAAGGAATCCATTTTTTGTATATTGTTTATATACTCCATTAAATTCCTTTTCTTTTCTAATAACGAAATCTTCAATTATTTTTACTGCTGTGCTTGAAGCAAGTAAAATATCATCATATCTTGCAGGAAATATAGAACTCCAACAACCGATTCCATCTCGTGGTAAATCATATTTTGAAAGTTCATGTTTCTCTTTTTTTATCCAAGGTGCCATCTTTTCTCGAAAATTAAATAATTTAAACTTTTTACTATTTTGCAAGGATAAATATAATCTTTTAGCTCCAACACCTAGTGAAACAGACGCAAATATTTTATCACTTTCAAATCTAAACTTTTCAATCTTCCTTAATACAGAATCTTCACCCGTACAATCAATAATCAAATCATATCCAGTAATTTTTTCAATAATTTCATCTGAACATTTTAACTCCTCATTAATGCCTTCTGCTTTGATATGTGGATTAGTATAATTTAAAAAAGCCTCCATTTCTTCAGATTTATATTTTCCAATTTGCATTAATCCAAGAGGATGTCTTGACAAATTTCCTACTTCAAGTCGATCATCATCCATAATACCTATATTTGTTATTCCAGATCTGGAAAATAATTCCGCAATTGAAGCCCCTATGGTCCCTGCACCAATTATTAAGGTTTTCATGCGAGTCAGATCTTTACATAATTGTCCTCGACTATTTATTTCTTGCATATTCCAATTTTGAGATTTTAACCACTCTATTTCTTGTTCTGAATTGAATTTTGCCCTATCTAAATTCCATAATGCTTTTTCATTATTAGATCTGCTCCCTTTGGTGTAACGTGAAGCATCATTACTTTTTTTTCTTCCTGAACTTTCATGAGTTCTTTTTATTTTTTCCTTTTTTTGTGAAAGAAGGGGTAGTTTAAGGGCTTGCCATTGAATAACAGAGTCTGCGCCATTAATTACCCTGGGTATTGGAAAACCTAAAAAAAGAAAATGATCATTGCCATCTCTAATATTACAAGCTAACTTTTGGATTAAAGATTTTAAGTCAATATTTTGTTTGTTGCAAGCATTAAAAAGTTCACCATAAAAATTTGGAGCTTGCCATTCATTAACAACAGGAATCTCATCAAGTAAAACCCAAAGTGCTGTAAACAATTTTTTAGACTTCTTTTTAGAATTAAATTCATCCGAATTATGTGATAAATAGTTTCCCCAACTAACAGTTTTAATTAGGTTGTTATTTTCATCATCAAACTCTTTAATAAAATATACGGATGGCTCAGAATTATATTTATCCAATTTAGCAATTCCAAATTTTTTTCCTAAACTTTTCCAATCAGTGAAGCATTGTTCATCTTCGGAAAATACACAGTATATTGGATAGTTAATTTTAAATTCTGGTAGTTCAAAAGGGTCTCCATTTTTCACCAGCAGATTATCATTAGCGGCATGAATCCAAGCAATGGCTCTTTGGACATTCCATAACAAACGAGTTTCCGCCTCTATTGGCTCGGAATAAAAATCATACTTTCCTAAACATTTTAAGGGGGATTCAATGCATAAATTACCTTTTCTCCATAAATTATTTTTCGCTAACTCCCCATTATTGGATTGGTGTCTAAATGTAAGCTTAAAATCACTATGGGCATCAGGATATATTTTTAGTAATCCTTCAGGGTAATTTTCCTCAACCACAATACACCATAATGAATCATCAGGTATTTTTCCCCTATTATTTGTGTTTGTACTTATACATATTTTCATAAACCATTTAGAGGAATATGGTTCCCATTGCCATTTTTGTAAAATTTTTACTTCATTTATAAATTTTAATGAATTAATCCCTTCTTTTAATTCAGGACTAAGTTTTTTATGTTGCATTATGCAAATCTTCCCCCAGGATCCTCTTGTTTTCCAGTGCTCTTATAAGATCCACTTCCACTTTCTTGAAGTGATTCCGGAAACCTGTTGCCGAACAATTCTCTCCATTTTTCTATACTTTCTTCGTTATCTGTAGAATCTAATGCTGCCCTTGCAATAACAGCTTCATCAACTACTTGTGAATGGAATTCTTTATATTCTTCTTCAGTTAACCTACCAAAAACATCATGTTCTGGAACGCCACGATCTTTTAGGAAAGGTTTGTTTTCAATATTTGCCATATTTTCTAATGTTAATGTTACTCCTTCAGCTACTGAGTTTATATTGTCTGGACAGCAATCACCAATGAAATGTTCAAGAGGATAACTTTTTGGATTTTCACCGGGATATTTTAAGTTTCGCCACCATTTTAAAGCTTTAACAACTTTTCTATAGTAGCCATTAGCTGCAATATTTTTTTCATTAGTCCATTTAATTTGTTCTAATGGATTAGTTTCTTCCCATACATTTGCTTCTCGATCAGGGATGTATAATGGGGTTTCTTTTTTTTCTGAATCATCTTTTAATGCTATCTCTTGATAATTAACTTTAACAATTGGACTTTCTAATTCCCTAGTTAAATATAAAGGACTTAACCCCGAAATTGATTCCATTTTTTTAAGTATATCTTCTTCACTGTTTGATGGTGCTGCAGTCACGACTATATCTAGATCAACATTTGTCAAAGAGATTCCTATAGAGCGTCCTTGGATTTCATATTTGTCTTTATAATGTTTTTCAAGAAATGGAATAAATAAGTCATGTGCTTCTCTCGGTAAGCAATTATCCTTATCCAATGTTGTAACAACAATCACGTCGACATCTGATCGTTTTCCAGATATTGGCCTTATTGCTGTAAAACGAATATAACTACCTTGTAAAAAGTTTCTGCTAATAATTTTAGACAGTTTTTCATCATTTTCCAATCTATCTCGTAATGTAAGATGACCATTACTTAAATTTTGTACTTGATTTGATGTTAAAGTAATTTTAGTTAAAAATTTATTAAAATAACTCGGCAATGGAGCCATATATTTTCCCCCTATTAAATTTTTATGTTTCAGAACGATTAATAGGCAATTTAAACGTTGGTAAATATGTTGAATTATCTGAATTAAACTCATATAGTTCAATTTTTCCAATTTTTCTCGAAAGCTGTCCTAAATAGAAAAAAAAGGCTACTGGGCAAGCTGCAAAAATGTGAAGATTGTTCCTTTTTTCTTGTATACTCCTCCTTTCATTTAATACCTTAAAAATACTATTTGCTAGTTCAATGGCATGTGTTCCATCTATTATAGTATTATGTCCTATATTTCCGTCAACATTACAGTTAATTATCTTAGAAACCCTTATTTCGCTGTTATCGATATAATTTTGAACAGCATCCAGTATATTATACGTTATTCCTAAAACCAATACGACATCTTTTGGTTCAGATGAAAAAACTAAGATCTCCTCTTTTAATTTAGGATAATCTTTAGTATACTCTTGTTCAGGTGTCCAATCTTTTTTCCCTCTACCTCTAGTTTTTTGCATTGGATATATCTCTATTCCAGATTTAGAGTCTAAAAGATATCCTGCAACGAACGCAATGGATAAGTGTGTCTCTAAATGGATTCGATGCGCATTTTCTGGATCAATTTTGTTTATAAATTCCTCTAAAACGTTAAATAAATCTTTATTCCAACCACTATTTTTTTTAATTCCATTATCGTCGAAAAAATCAATAAGAGATAAGGTTCTATCGGGCATGTTTCCAGTAGCTCTTGTAAAGCTTTTGATCCCCATATGTACAATCTCTTCTAGTGTTTTGGGGGATTCATCTATAACATTAAGTAGATTATTGCATGCTTCAAGCCATTGATCTTTGTGTCTACGCAGTTCAGTAGGACTATATTTATTGCCTTTAGGATGTCTGGAGTTATATGAGCCTACATTGGCATGACAATCAAAACATAAAGGGATTCCATTTTCTTCTGTGTCTTTTCCACCATCGGCTTTTTGAATAATATGATGAACTTCCATATTAGTTCCTTTAAACTCATGACAAATACAGCAACGTCTATGGCACGCTATAAATAAGTTTTCTTTAACTTCTGGTGGAAATGACATTGATTATCTCCTTCAGATCAAATAAGAATTTTTTATTATTATAATATAATGTGCGTTTATTATTTATACGTATATTTTTACACTTTAAAAATATAGTGCATGCTAACGTATATTGTAAATAATGAATAATATTAATTTGATATAGTCGAACTTGTGATCAAATATACCATGATATAACGAAGTTGATGTAAAATTCCATTTTTTAACGTAATTTAATTATATTTCTTGGAATCTAAAAATTTTGAAAGATATTGAAATATTCTTATTTTTGAAAAAGGAACTTAAATCAAAAAATAAGATACACCCAACATGCATTTATGGTTAAAGGTACAATTATTAAATGAGTTTGTTTTGAATAAGAAAAAAGGAAAGATGAAATGTCTGTTTTAGATCCACTTTATTCGATATACGAATGGTACATATCACGGGATCTCCGGTTGGAGGAGATGCCCAAGCATGTAGCCATAACTATGGATGGTAACCGGCGATATGCCCGGTTTCAAAGAAATATGAGTACTTTAGATGGTCATAAACATGGAAGGAATACTCTTGAAGAATTTTTAGGATGGTGCGTTGATCTGGGTATTGAGATCGTCACTGTTTATGCCTTTTCAAGTAAAAACTTCAACCGACCATCAGAAGAAGTTGAAGGTTTAATGGAACTTTTTAAAGAAAATTTTGAAGGTATCGCTCAAAATAAGAACATACACAATAATGAAGTCCGAGTAAAAGCTGTGGGGCAGCTTGATTTATTACCGGATGATGTTAGGAGGGCCATAGACATCGCTGAAAAATCAACGGCCAACTATGATAAAATGATCCTGAATATAGCCATTGGTTACGATGGGCGCCTGGAAATTGTGGATACCATTAAAAAGATCTCAGAAAAAGTTAAGGATGGAAAACTGGATCCTGCCAGCATTACTGAAAAAATGGTAAATGAAAACCTTTACACTGCAGGGCTGGATGACCCTAACCTCATTATCCGAACCAGTGGAGAGGAAAGGTTCAGTGGGTTTTTATTATGGCAAGCATCATACTCAGAACTCTATTTCTGTGACAGTTACTGGCCAGCTTTCAGAAAAGTAGACTTTTTAAGGGCTTTAAGATCATACCAGCAAAGGGAAAGACGATATGGGGTTTAATAATGCCCTTATATCATTATATACTTCTTTTTCAGTATTCTAAACAGTATTTTGGGAATAAGTCACCAGTAAATTTAAAAATAACAGTAGAATATCTTTACAATAAAAATTCACTGTAGATTTGACTTTACAATTATGATTTTATTTCACTGTAATTCAACTTCACAGTACAGATTTAAATATAATCCATTATATTATTTTCTAAGCTAATACTATTTTATAAGTATAAATAAGACTGTTTACTTAATAGTTATACAGATTATCATGCGAATCCTGGAAAAATTTTCAATAACACCGAAAAATCTCCATCTTTATGATATAGCATTCTTACACGAGTCCTATTCATATGAAAACAACCTTAATGAGTGTTATGAAAGATTGGAATTTTTAGGTGATGCTGTCCTGGATCTGGTGGTATCGGAATTTTTATATGAAAGTGATCAGGATTTAGATGAAGGTGAATTAACCCGTTTGCGCGCTAATTATGTGTGTAACAAAGCTCTTTATACTTATTCTATGGATGTTGGTCTGAATAAATATGTTAAACTGGGTGCAGGAGCAGAATTATCTCGCAGGGAACTTCATTCAGTTACCGGGGATGTATTCGAAGCATTTATAGGGGCACTGTATCTGGATTTAGGCCTGGGCTATGTTAAAAAATTCCTTTCACAAACAGTTCTACCCCACATTGACCATGGAGATATCTTTTTTTACGACTATAAATCAGAATTACAGCAATTATCCAATAAGGATGGCTTCAGTATTATTTATGAGTTACTCAACGAAAAGGGAGAACCCCATAAAAAAATATTCACCATGGCGGCCATGATAGATGGGAAAAATTTTGGTGAGGGTGGGGGTGGTAGTAAAAAGGAAGCCCAGCAGAATGCAGCTAAAGAAGCTTTGAAAAAGCTTTAATCTAATTTTTTATTATAAATTCATAGACTTATTTCTAATTTTAGTTTTATTGCAGATTAATATGGATTTAAATCTAATTTGGTTAGTTTTTAAACCCCCATGTAAATAGAAAAACAGGCATTAATAGAAAAAATTGTTTTTATTAACTTTTTGAGGTTTGAATTATTATCATAACTTATAATTTGATGGGGGATGATTTTATATACCATTAAGACATACACTTCAAGTGTAACACATAACACTAAAAGTGAATTATTGGAAGGTGATTCAAAATTCTCCTTGACCCTGGTTTGGCACTGGCCATTATAAGTCTTACATCATTAGTAGCAGTTTTCATCCTGTTTAAATTAGTTTACAGGCATAACCCTAATTGCAACGAACGTTATGGTGCTGAAATCGTATTATTTCACAGTGATGAACGCTATAAAAAGAGAATTTGGAGATTCAACCTTATTGAATATCTTAAAAATCAAAAATCCTACGATAATAACAGTGAACTGGAACTCCGGGTAATTGTGGGAGAATTCAGTGAAAACACCCAGGAAATTGTCAAACATGCAGCAAATCATAATTTTGGGTCAATTATGATCATTTCAGGACCAAACGTCTTCTGTGAGGATAAAATTGAGATTTACACTTTACTTGACCAAAACCCCAATGTTAAATATTTTATTTTACCAATAAGGCCCACCAAACATTTTATGATATTTAACAACTCTCATCTGTACGTTGAAAAACCGCACCGTCACACAGAAATACGGGGTTCAGTGGGAATTAAAAAATGCAACCAAAAATTATTAAACACTTACAATACTGCATTCGAAAACATTTTAAACTATGCACAACCCTTAACTAAAGAAGATGTGCTAAATCTGGAATGTTATAACCAGTAGGGGATTAAAAAAATGGATATAATTCACTTAATACCAGAATTCCTGGTTTTCAGCCTGGCAGGATCTTCCCTATCCATAGCAGCCTATTCAGCCTTCCGTGATAAGAACGATGACCAGAAACTGTTACTGGTGGTTGCTAGCTGTTTTACATCAGCATTTTTAGTTCTTTTCACCCTGACCTTCCTCACACTGGATAACTTAACCCAGTTACAGTATACATTCGCTTTGATTTTTTATTTTTTAATATTCCTGGCTGTAATGGGTATAATAGGTTTCATAATCCGCAGATTGATAGTTGACCAGAGATCTAAAGATGATGAACTGGACTCTGCCATTGATATAATTGATTCAGGAAAAGATGGGCTAGATAGTTTCATAAATTTACTGGAATCCGGAAAAAAGTAAACAGGAAGATTTGAAACGATAGAATTATTTTTTTTTATTTGAATTAAATATTTCATTAAATTAAAACATTTCAAATCCTGGAACATATTATTTATTTAATTTCATTCACCTCATTTGACTGGTATAAAACCTCATTTGACTGGTATAAAATATCTGTAAAAATAAAAAACATCAAAACATTCCTATTTCAATGGTTCAGTATATATGTCCTGATTATTTTAACACTGTTTTGATGAATTAAATATTTTTTTCCAGGATCACCAAAAAATATGGGAATATTACTAGTATATGTATTTAAAAAAATTTATTGGGAAATTACAGTCAACTTTACCAATCAAGCAAATTGACAAAAGCTTAGTTAATACAGATTAGTTTATAACATGCACATTACCAGGCCAGTTACCAGTATCACGAAAAATATTACAATGAGAATAACTGTTTCCATGTTGTTCATAAATGGATCATCTCAATATTCATATTAAATATGAGTATTATGTTCGTTTGACATTATAACTTTTGTCATCTCATAACTAGCCATCCAGTATCATCTTATGAATAAACTATTGATAAAAAATAAACATTAATAACATTACATATAGTCCAATGAATCTGAATTTATTAATTTCCAAGTAAAGTCATGGCTACTGCTAAATATATGGCCAGGGTGGCGATATCACTGAATATGGTAGCCAGAGGACCTGTGGCCAGTGCAGGATCATATTTGAATTTTCTTAAAATAAGTGGTGCCAGTGTATTTATGGTAACTGATGCAATGATGCTTAAAAAAAGGGCAAAAAAGATGATAACACCGAGAATCAGGTTTTGTCTGGTGACGTATGCCATAAATGCGGCAAATAGTCCTGAAATTGCTGCGAGGACAGTTGCCACCACCACTTCACGGGTTAAATATTTCCTTACGTTGAGTTTTGTGTCCAGGGCCATGCTGCGTATTATAAGTGCTTCAGTCTGTGCTCCAGCAGCATCACTCATATAAACCATCACTGGTATGAAACTGGCCAGGGCAATGAAACTGCTTAAAAGTTCTTCAAACTGTGCAATTAAAGAAGCAGCAAGTGTTCCACCGATAACCCCAATTATTAACCAGGGAAGACGTGAACGAATCATGTGGATGGCTGATGAGTGTATGCTGGTGTACTCATCTCCTATTCTGTGGAATATACCTCCAAACTTGAACACATCACTTTGTACCTCGTGGTTGAATATCTGTAGTATGGTATCATAAGGAACCACACCCATAAATCCACCCTCTTCATTCACTACAGGTATTGATTTGAGACCATGAGATAGAGCCAGGTAAACAAGTCTCTCCTGATCTGTGTCTACCTGTGCAGTGACCAGGTTACTCACCATGATTTTACTGGCTTTCAGGGTTTTATCCACAGTAACCAGAAGATCTTTGATTGAAATAACCCCAACCAGGGTGTTAATTTTATCAGTAAGGTAAATATAATCAAGGCTGTTAAACTGAGATGATCGGTCAATGAGAAAATCTTCAATATCTTTCAGGGTGTCATTTTCACTGAATACTGGCACATCCGTTACCATATTCCGCCCTGCAGTCTTTTCCTGATAATCTAATGGTTGTTCCATTTATGATCCCTCTCCCTGAACTATACTTATTGATTGTTAATATTTCTGATTTTCAGACCGTTTTTACTTTCAGATTTACTTTTGATTGATTTTTATTTAAACAGACTATTTTTATTTTAAAATGTTATTTTTCATTTATACATGTTTTTTATTAAAATTTATTGCCATTTAAGAAGGTATTTTCATTTAAACATATCTTAAAGATTTTAATTGATTATATTGTCTTAAATGGATTGTAATCTATCTTATATTGTCCTAAAAAGTCTTAATATTACTCATATTACTTACGTACCGGAACATTATTTAAAAAAAGGTTGAAAAATAGTGTGTTTACATATTCTTTAAGTGTTTACTTTTAATTAAATCATACTCTTCTTCAGTAATAGCTCCCATATCAAGGAGCTTCTTTGCTTCTGTAATGCTTTTAAAGTGATTTGATTCATCTACATCTAATGATTCATCTATTTTCTTATTATCTTTTCCAGTTATGGATTTAAGAATTGAAGAGTTTTCGACAGGTTCTTCGTATTCAATGGATTTTTCACTGGGAATATGTGGGGTGTTTGCTTCCAGTAATTCATAGAACATTTTAAAATGTTTACCAAGCAAGACAACCTTTTTAGTACCGTTAGGGATGTCTATAATTATTATGGGGGATGAAACTAAACCTGCGGTTTTTTCCAGGGAAATGTTGTGCATGTCACTGTACTTAATGAACTCTTCTCCCTTATCCCCTCCGAAAAAACCTTTGTATTTAAGAAGTAAACCATCTTTTTCCAGAATACAGTCACAACTTGTGGCCTCAGAAGAACCTTTAATTTTCATGGTTACATTTTTAAAATGGTTGGCTATTAAAATTATCGGAGATTAAAAAAATACGCATTAGTTCTTATGAATCATTTATTTAACTGAACATTAACCATTATTTTAAGTGTTTATTAGCCTTTATTAAATGTTATAAACCCATTTATTAATGAAAAATCTTTTAATACGTGCTTAACTATCCAGCAAGTCTTTCAAATTTATTGCAGCATCATGGTTAAGTGGATCAAGTTCCAGTGCTTTGCTGTAAGCTTCTATGGCTTTTTCCCTATCCCCCAGTGCATGGAGTGCAATTGCCAGGACAGACCAGGCATCATCCCAGTCTGGTCGGGCCTTAAGTAGTTTCATTGATATATTTTTACTCTCCGCATATTGTTCTGTTTCGTTAAATAAAACTGCCTGATAATAAAGGGTTTCTGGATCGTCTGATTGGATTAAGAGTACTTTTTCGAAAAATTCAAGTGCTTTTTCAGGTTTTTCCTGTTTGGCCAGGATAATTCCCTGATATTTCAGGGCAGAGATATTATTTTCATCCATTTCCAATACCTTTTGGAAGCATCGAGCTGCTTCATTGAGATTTCCATTGAGATAAAATGATTCACCTTTACGGTTTAAGTTTTCAGGGTTTTCAAACTCCTGGTAACCCTCACTACCCATTGCAGGTGATTTAAATGACCCACTACTTTTAGGTATAAGCTCAAAGCCCGGTTCATTGGATAGATCAACTGTTTCACCCTTCATCATCTTCAAAATAGCTTCCAGGAGGAAAATCGTACCATTTTTATGTAGGGGTTTGTTATCATTACCACATTTAGGGGAGTAAATGCATGTGGGGCAGCCCTTACGGCACTGGCAGCTTTTAACCATGTCCCTGGTGACTTCCACCAGTTTCTCCATGACCTCCACCGCTTTCTCAGCCAAACCAATACCACCCTCATAAGCATCATAGATGAAGATTGTGGCCTTACCTGTTTCAGGATGGTAATTGGTGGATAAACCACCTATATCAAAACGGTCACAGAGTACCAGTAAGGGGAACATGGATATGAGGGCGTGTTCTGCTCCGTGCAGGCTACCGGCAAAGGCATCTTTCTTGGTGAATATGTTCTCCAGACTGTCTGCCACCACTCCTGGAATGGTGAACCACAGCCCACGGGTGTGATACTTCAATGGGGGTAGGTCCAGGTTGTGGGTGGACAGGGTTTTACCGTAGATCATGGCCTTGTACTTGTAGAAATCCTGGGTAACCTTCACCTCACCAAAAGAGACCCTGAAGTTACCTATTTCCCTGGTGTTAAGTTCCTTTACAATGGAAACATCCACATTCTTCAGGGCCTGGGTATGGTAATCCACATCCATCTTCTTAACATTGATGGTTCTTTTAGCCAGGTTAAAACTATCCACAGTGTATGTTTCACCCTGGTTGATGAGTACTGCTCCTTCATGAGCTTCACTGTAGGCGTGCTGCCTGTCCATTGTCTCCATCAGGTGTTGGTCATGGAATACCTTGAAGTTATCACTGGATATTTGATCCAGGCTGATGTTCATGGCTGGTTCCTGGCGTCCGGTATAAACCAGACCCACACCAGTTTCCTTGAGAAGTCCCTGCTGGCGCAGATCCTCCAGGGCATCAAAATCAGCATCAAAGTATTTTTCAAATTCATCCACAGTCAGGGGTAACTCCTTGGTTGCACACAGGAGGTGGCCATTGGTGATTTTTTTATTATGCAGGTCGATTACCGCATTTTCATGGGATTTATGGAACAGGAATTCAGGGTGCTTCATAAGGTACTGGTCCAGTGCGTTTTCAAATGCCACCATTACCACCATGGACTCGTTCTCACCCCTTCCTGCTCTTCCTGCCTGCTGCCAGGTGCTGATCATGGTTCCAGGGTACCCGCTGATTATAACCCCATCCAAACTCCCAATATCCATTCCCAGTTCCAGGGCATTGGTACAGGTCACACCCACCAGGTTACCGGTTTTAAGGCCATTTTCTATTTTCCTTCTTTCACTGGCCAGGTAACCGGAACGATATGCGGTTATACGGTTAACCAGCTGGGGGTTATGTTGATTTAATTCTCTTTTAGCCCACATAGCTATGAGTTCTGCCATTTTCCGGCTGATGGTGAAACACAGGGTTTGCAGGTCATTTAAAACCATTAACTGGAACAGGTTACTGGTCTCCTGGTGGGTGGATAGATCACCCCACCGGGCGTAAGGGTTGTAAAGAATGAAGTGCTTCTTTCCACTGGGGGAAGTATCTTCATTAATTTCCTGGAAGGATGTCCCCACCAGGTTGCGGCTGAACTCATCAGGATTAGCCAGTGTAGCCGATGATAGAATGAACTGAGGATAACTACCATAATGGTTACATATCCGTCTTAACCTACGGATAAGGAAGGCCACATTTGATCCGAACACACCACGGTAATGGTGGGCTTCATCAATCACCACATATTTGAGGTTTTTGTAAAAACGTGTCCACTGGTGGTTCCATCCCATTATAAGGTGTAACATGTAGGGATTGGTTAAAATCAAACGTGAATTTTCCTTGATCCAGGGGCGAATATTTCGGGGAGTGTCACCATCATAAATGTTCGGATTGATTTTAAGGTTACAGGATGATTCCAGGTGTTTGAGAACATTTAACTGGTCATTGGCCAGTGCCTTGGCTGGGTAGATGTAAAGAGCAGTGGCTTCCTCATCCCTGGCCATGGTTTCCATGATGGGTAGATTAAAGGCCAGTGTTTTCCCGGAAGCAGTGGGGGTGGTGATGAGGATATTTTCCCCATTCCGGATGAGTTCTGTAGCCCTAACCTGGTGCTTGTAAAGTCTTATCTGGCTGTCCTTGAGGTATTTCTGGATTGACTCCGGGAGGTCCTCTACTTCACCGTACTCTGCCTTCCGTGGATTGAGTGTTTCAATATGTTCCACTTTCCTGCGAAAGATACGGTTACCTTCCAGTGTATCAAGGACGTTTTTAAGCATTTAAATCAGGATTTGTAGTAAATAACATGTATTCTAAATTTTTCTCTAGTCTACTATTTCAAAACAGATATATTATAATTTCCTTTCTAAAAAACAACAATTTCATAATTTCTTTCTTAAATGAATATTTCCGGTTTTCCCTCTTAAAAGAAATTATACACATAATTCCATTCTTTAAGAAATATTCCTATTTTCTTCTTTAAATGAATATTTCAAATTTCTCTCTTAAAAGGAATTATTCATGATTTCCTAACAAAAAGAAATTTTCCAAAAAATAAGAAATATTTCATAATTATCCATTAATAACCCTTTATCGTATTATTTAATTTAGAATAATCTGGTAGGGTAATCACGTTAATTTAGAATAATCTGGTCTGGTAATCACTTCTAACTTTCTCCAGATTACCATTACCCCTTATATGAGTTATTTGGAAGTTGTTTTTAAGTAGTGATTGGCTGATGAGGTGGTGGCGATGGCAGTGGTATGGATCCTCTTCACTGCACATAATAACAATTCGATTGTCCCGAGAAATCTCCAGGAGTATTTTAAGTCCTTCCTGATACTTTTCATCCTCTTCCATGAGGTGGTAGAGGAGTTCACCATCATGGTAGAATTTGGCATCATCTGGCTTTCCACCAATCTTATTCCCCAAATAAAGGTACTCAACCTGGTACTCTTTCAATCCTTCTTCCAGAGGTTTTTTACTGTAATAGGGAGTGTATTTACTGTAAGGTCTACTTCGAACATCCACCACCATCTGGATACCCTGTTTCTGGATTAACTCTATGAACCTGGAAAATGGGTGGTTGCTGTGGCCTATTGTGAAAATTATAGTTGACATAATCTCTTATTTCTTGATTCAAATTAATTTAAGTATTTCTATTCAAATAATTACTTTGAAATAACATTCTATTGAAATAAAATTGAAATAAACATGTCTATTGAATATAGATGTATGAAATTAATCTGTATTCTTAAATAAATCTAATTTTTTAAAAATTTGGCTTTTTAAATAATATTATTCACGGTATTCTACTTTAAAATCTTTCCAAGGATTTTTACCACTCTTGGATGGTTGTTTGCCGTTGAAAGTTATGCGGACTTCATTATTAAGGTTCACTTTTCTCATCAATTCATCCAGGACAGTAGAGCCCCATATCTTAACTTCACCCTCAGTGGTCCGGATAGTGTAAAGGTTGCTCTTAAACTGACCCACATCCTCCTCCAGATCAATGTATTTTCCCTGTATTGTTTCTCCGATTGCTGCTGGTTCCCAGAATGTGGGTTTTTCCACCTTCTCTTCATCTCTTTTAACTTCAGTCCATTCACTCATAGTTTGATCCCTCTTCCAATTATTTAGTGTGATTTATTTAAATTTATTCTAAATCAGGATAAGTTATCTTCCAAATCAGGATAAATTATCTTCTAAATCAAGATAGATAGTTAATTCAAGTTACATCTCATTCTAAATCAAGACACGTGTCTATTTTTTTAGTCTTGTTTTTAATATTTTAACCATGGAAGAATTTATACTTACTCATTAACCCTAATAAAATGACTATAAAGGTTACTAACTGACTTTTTAAACATTATTGAATTTTAACCATATTGATTAACATTTTATAACCATATTGGAGGTTAAAAATGCAAATTTCTGTCCATACTGTATTGTCAGATATGTGTAAATAATAAAATGATAATATTTAATATAATATATGTAATATTTATGTTTTTTTTAAAAAAAATAGTCAATATTTAAAAATAAACAATGGGTAAAATTTTAAAATTAATAATGGGTAATTTTGAAAAATATGGGGGAATTATTCTTCAATAACTCCGTCCCTGATCTTCATTACCCTGGTATTTTTGGTGGTATCCACATCGTGGGTAACCATGACCACGGTGGTGCCTTCATCATTTACCTGGTGCAGGAGGTTGATTATGTTTTCTGTGGCCTCAGAGTCCAGGTTTCCTGTTGGTTCATCTGCCAGGATGAATTTAGGATGATTAACCAGGGCCCGGGCAATTGCCACTCGCTGTCTTTCTCCTCCAGAGAGCTTGGAAGGGAGGTAATTCATTCGGGGTGTGAGACCTACAATCTCAATACATTCTTCAGCTCTTTTAATTCTGGAGGATTTATCCATCTTCTTATCACCAGTGAGGTTCCTCATGGGAAACCCAACATTATCCCGGACACTTAAAGCAGGTAAGAGATTGAAAGTCTGGAATATGTAGCCAATATTTTCTGCCCGCATCCGGGTCAGTTCACCATCATTCATGGAGGATATATTCTTCCCATCAATGAAGAGATCTCCCTGGGTGGGAGTGTCCAGACCCCCAATCATGTTGAGGAGAGTTGATTTACCAGAACCAGATGGGCCCATTATGGATACAAATTCACCTTCATCAACTGATATATTCAATCCCCTCAGGGCGTGGACCTCAGTACTGTCCAATTTATAGGTCTTCCAAAGTCCTTCTCCCTTAATTAAACCATTCATATTTAACACCTTCTCACTTAATATTAAATTTGATAACTCTCCCTTTCTTTCAACTATTCATATCTCAGGGCATCTATAGGGCTGATACGGGTGGCCAGATAGGCAGGTATGAGCCCGCTGAAGGTTCCAATTATAAAGACAATCACCAGAACCTGGGTGACGATGGCACTGGGTATGTTGAAACTCAGGAAGTTCACATCAGATGCGCCCATTAACACTCCCAGTATACTGAAGGTGGGGGACATGAGTATGATTCCAAGAACACCACCGATCAGGCTCAGGATCAGGGATTCATAAATTATAAGTGCCAAAATTGATCGTTTCCGCGTTCCAATAGCCCTCATGGTACCTATTTCCCTGGTTCTTTCCTTAACCGACATCATCATCACGATCATGATGATAATCACCGATACCACGAAGATAAAGAGACTGATCATGTTCATGAATATCCGGATCTGGCTGAGGTTATCATCCAGTGTTTTCTGGGTATCATTTTGTGAGTAAATGCTGTAGCTGGGATAGGCATCCTGCAGGCTGGTTTCTGCACTGTCTATGGATCCACTGGGTATGATGATAACCGTGGATATGAGGCTGGGCATTTCCATGACAGATTGGGCATGTGGAAGAGACATGACCATGGAACTGTCAATGGTCAGGGGCCATCCTGTACCTACCTGTTTCATAATACCAATCACATGGTACTGGTTTCCCTGAACAGTTATGTCACTACCCACAGTGGCATTGTAAGTCTTGGCAGCCTCTGATCCCATGATAACTGCATTATCGCTTTCACCCACCAAGGAACTTTTACCAGTTACAGTGGTGTTTTCTATGAAGGCCTGCTCCTTACCCGGTGTGACCCCCACGATCATGGTGTAACGGGTATCATTACTTCCCTGAATGGGTGCAAAGAGTGCTTTGGTACTTTTATCATGGTTAACCTCCGAGCGATCCAGGACTTCATTTCCCAGACTTTCCGGGATTATACTGGCATAGGGTGGGAAACTGGTTCCGTTTTTTTCAAAGTACAATTTTCCGTTAACTGTTCCCAGGTCTCCTTTGAGTCCTGATTCCATTTCATATAAAACCAGGTTTACGGTGCCTATGAGTAAAACACACACCATAACCCCAATTATACACATGGCAGTACGGCCTTTTTTGGCCTTAAAATCTTTAAAAGCGATATCCAACATTATAATTCAACCTTTTCATTTAATTCATAATCATTTTAATAGTTTTAAATAAGTGAATTAGAACAGATAATTAGGATTGTAATAGATATAAATTTAACTATCTTTTTATTACTATTAATCATGTTAATTCCTGATCTAGCAATAAATTTTATTCATCTAAAGTTACATTGTCATCCAAGTTTACTTTATTCCTCTTAATTTCCCTTATTCATCCAACTTTATTCATCTTAATTTCCCTTACTCGTCCAATTTACTTTATTCATCCGAATTTAATTATTCATTCTATTAACGTCTTTTTTATATAATTTTCGACACTCATCTGTCTTTACTTTAAAAACCATCCATTAATATCCTTCATAATTGGTTCAAGATCATGGTAATCCTTCAAATCATCCAGGGTTAAGGGAGTAGCTTTATCCCAGTAACTATTCATTTGGGTGATTATATTTGGTATAATGGATGTTTCACCGGTTAAAGTAACTTCCAGTGATTCATGGAGGCTGTACCAGTACCAGTTAGTACTGCCCATGTAGAATATTTCCTGATCAATTAGAATAACTTTGGAGTGGAGGTTAGGGAGGGTTCGTGCCTGGAAGTCGTTGATTTTTTCACGGGCTAAGTTAAGGGCAGAAAGGGTCTTTCCATCAATAGAGTCATCCTTATCTATACGGACAATAAATCTTAACTTTATTTCAGGGGAGGTTAATGAATTAATGATTTCACCTGTAAAATAAGAATCAAGCCAGGGCCCAACTATCAATATGCTTTGTTTTGCCATTGAGATGCTCTGCAGGATGTGGGGCAGGGCCTGACCCATCCCCAGGAGTTTCAACTCAGTAATTTGAGACAATTCTTCCAAGTTCATTTAACACACCCATAAAACTAATTCTTAAAATATTAAGAAATATTCTTATAATATAATTTACTGCAACTCATTTAATATAAAACAGGTGTAATAAATACAACTCCGGGTTGTATATGAAAAAAGATTCAACATGAACTAATTAACAACCTTTATAAGTGATGACCAACTTATTTAATAGTGTACTAATAGTGTATTATGAAGGTGTATTTTTAATTGAAATTTACCAGTAAATATAATTCTAATATTAATAAAACGCAACAAAACTTTTTAGAATATTTTAGCAGGTTTTTTTTAACTGTAGAAATGAGAATACCCAATGGAAATCAGGGATTATCCAAAACTTATTCTTTAAATCCCATTTTCAGGTCATGATACCATTTCTGGTTTTGAAAAAAAATGGCAGATCCTGTTAGCACTATCTCTGGGAACCATGATGGTTCCCATCAACGCCAGCATCATCAATGTATCCCTACCCACCATTTCAGTATACTTTGGAGTGGGCCTGTCTACTGTCCAGTGGGTTTTAACCAGCTATCTCATCACACTCCTGGGATTTGTACTATTTTTCTCCAGGCTGGGAGACTTCTGGGGTCAGGAAAGAGTTTACCTGGCAGGTCTACTTGGATTTGTCAGTACTTCACTGCTTTGTAGTCTATCACCCTCCATTGAATCACTCATCATTTTCCGTGGCCTGCAGGGAATGGCAGCAGCCATGATGATCAGTGTGTCCATGGCCCTGGTTAGAAAATCTTTCCCCTCCCACATGCTGGGAAGAGCTCTGGGGATATACGCAGTTGCTATAGCTGCTGGTCTAGCACTGGGTCCTGCAATTGGAGGAATATTATCTGGATTTCTGGGATGGAGATCCATATTCCTGGTGAACCTACCTGTGGGAATTCTGGACTTCATCTTCTGTTATACCATCTTAAAACGCAGCCAGAAAAGCACGGTTAAATGGGATATACCCGGAACAGTGCTGCAGTTTGTGTGCCTGTTTTTAACAGTTTACACACTGAACATGGTAGAAGTGGCCAGTTACAGTACTGCCACCATCACTGGAGCCATGGCCCTGATAAGTTTAGTGTTATTCATCTACCAGGAACTTCGAAGTGAAAACCCGGTTTTAGACCTTAAACTCTTCAAGAAGAAGACCTTCAGTGCCTTTAATATAAGTCTCCACTTTAACTACCTCTGCATGTACATGATGTTCTTTGCAGTGCCATTCTACCTGCAGAAAGTCCTCCACCTGGATCAGTTCACCACCGGTCTGGTGTTAACAGCTTCACCAGTTGTAATGATGACAGTATCACCCTTAAGTGGAATGTTAGCCGATAAATTCGGCTCTCGTGTTCCGGCTTTTCTGGGTGGTGCCGTATCAGCCGTGGCCTTAATTTCCATGACCCAGTTAACTGTGAACTCCACTGCAGGGGATGTTTTCATCAGACTGGCCCTTCTGGGACTGGGAGCAGCACTATTCCAGTCACCAACCAACCGGGCATTGATGTCCCAGTTACCATCTGAAAAGGCTGGTGTGGCATCGGGTATTATTGCCACCACCAGAAATCTGGGTATGGTCTTTGCAGTTTGCTATGCCGGGCTTTTAATTCACCTTGCAATTTCACCAGAGCTAATGCAGGCCAGTCAGCTTTACGGGGCTGCAGCAGCAGATCTCACCACTGGACTGCACTTGGTAGTATTATTTGGGGCTCTTTTAAGTGTGGGCATGGCCATAATATCAATTGCCGGGCTTAAACATAAGAAAGAATCCCTGGTTAAATATGAAAAGGTGGCAGTGGCCAAAACCATCCGCGCAGAAAAGAAACTAATAGGCACCATAAGCAGTATAATGCTGGTGATGAACAGGGATCACTAATTGATTTGAAACCACAGAAACTACTGGAAATGTACAGAAATTAATTAAGAAGTACAAAAAATATTGATAAAGTACTGAATCTACTTAAAAAGTCCATTAGATTCTGATTCGTACATTAAAAAAATGTTGACATCCTAATTATTGTCCAATTTTTATTTATTTATTCTTTTATAAAGAAAATCAATTTAACTATTCATTGGATTATATTTAGTGAATGAATTTAAATTTTAGTTAAGGAATTAAATTCGCTTTGAGTATTTCAATGAATTTTTGAGTATTTCAAGGAAAATAGAGTATTTATATAAAAAATTATTTAAGGAGCTGATTTTTACGTTGAATATTACAGGATATATTCCCATAATATCCACCATTTTAGGAGTAATTATGGGGCTTGCATCAAGTGAGATAAGTAATCTTCGCAGGGATAGAAGGTCTAAGAGAAGGAAAATTAATTCAACTCGTACCTTAATTTCCCTTGAAAATGAAAGGAATATGGAATTATTAAAGGATTTCTGGTTTAAATTAAACAAACTTGAAGAAGATGATGTTGAGGAGGGGGAATTAAAGATCACACTTGCACATTGGCTGATTAAAATGCCAATGCCATCATGGAATGATTTGATGTGGAGAAAACAGGCCTCTTTTTTACCAATAACATTCATTGATAAGGAAATTATTTCCATATCATCATTTAACAATTGTTTAGAGCTTCTTAAATCTATTTATTCTAAATTAATAGATTTAGATGCTAAAGACAGGGAGTATAACAGTACTTATGCTTCCAGTGGAGTTAAACTATCAAAAGTTTCTCGATCCAATCGTTTCCATGAAGAAGCACCAGGACTCTGGGATGAATTTGAGGAGATAACACTGAACTTAATTGAAAAAGGCAACCCACTAGTGGGAATAAAAAAATGAACAAACTTAAATTGATAGAACCCCACTTAATAATGACCTAATTTCGTACTAAATAATTATTTAAAGTGGTTTCACGGATATTAAATGCAATCTGTTTTTTTTAAGAAAGAAGGGTAGTTAAATAATCTAATCGATCTTGACATTGAAGGTTTCCTTCTTCTCCAGTTTGGGCATGGTTACCGTGAGAACTCCATCTTTGAACTGGGCGGTGACATCATCAATTTTTACCTTGGCTGGGAGTATGTAAGTCCTGGCAGCTGATCCAAACCGTCTTTCTTTCCGGTGGAAGGTTACTCCCTCTTCTTCACCTTCTTCTTCGGTTTGTTTAGAAAAATCAGCGGTGATTTCAAGGGTGTCCTCGGTGAGGTCGATTTTTATGTCTTCACGATTAAAGCCAGGTAGATCAGTTTTAACAGTGATATCATCTTCAGTTTCCATGACATCCATGGCTGGTTTAACCGGTGCACCAGTGTACTCGGCAATGGCATTGTCCAGATCCACCTGTTTTTCCTTAATGGTTTTAATCATGTCATTGAACATGGTGTCCACACCTTTCTTCTCATTCATTCCAAATTCCCCCTTTTTATTTTAATTTTTCGTATGCACTCCAGAACGAGGCATCCTTCATAAACCTTCTTATATGCACATAGATTTTATGTTATTGTTAATAATTAAATTTTTCACCACTCCCTTTTTTTGGATAGTTAGATAAATTAGTAATAATTTTTATATAAAAGTTATGTAATAATAATTCTGTAGCACAGTTACATCCAAATGACTGATTAATATATTTGGGGGTTTATATATTGGAGGGAAGGTTATTTCCATCATGGGAGAAACTCGAAAGATTGCAAGAACCTTTAAATGAAGGGGAATTCACATTTCTTCATTTTTTAGATGATAACTTACCAGATTACTGGAAAATTTACTGGCGTCCTTTTTATAACGGTTCCAACCCTGATGTTGTTCTTTTGAACCCGGAAGGTGGGCTCATGATCTACAAGGTTATAGGTGATGATCAGGACAGCAACACAGCAGAGGCCAATAAAAAGCAGCTTGACTACTATCGCAACAAATTAATCCAGGAGCTGGTGCCGGAAATCAGTGAACAATTGGATGAAGACCAGAGAAGATTTGTAATATTTAAAATCGGCATATACTTGCACAATATGGAAAGTTACCCGGCACAGGTTCTCTATGAAGAGTACCCTTACCTTACAGTGGTAGGATATGATGACCTGGATGAAGATAGTCTTTATTTGATTGTCCCGGGCTATGACTTTCGAAAAGACCGGTTTATGAATCCAGAATGGGCTGAAAAACTGGAAAAATGGTTGAATCCAGCCAACCACCGTGACAGGAGAACTGGCATTGAATTTACACCACAACAAAAACAACTCACCATACCTAAACCAGGACACCGCAGGCTCCGTGGTGCAGCTGGTAGTGGTAAAACACTGGTATTAGCTCACAGGGCAGCTAAACTAGCTGCCCAAAATAAAAGAGTCTTGGTAGTTACCTACAATCGTAATTTATGGTATTTCATTAAAGAAATGATAAATGACAGTCCCTACAATTTCAACTGGTCCAACATCACCTTCAGACACTTCCATGGATTCTGCAAGGACCTGTTAAATGAATTATCTTTGACCACACCATCCCGGTTTGATAATATTGTTACGGTACTGGAAGGGGAACTTAAGAAAATAATGGAAAACCCCATTATGAGTAAAATCCTTGAAAAATTCAAATACGACGCCATATTAATTGATGAAGGACAGGATTACAGTTGGGAGTGGTATAATTTCCTGTCGAAGTTTTTAAATAATCGGAATGAGCTTTTTCTGGTTTGTGATGAGAAGCAGAATATATACGGGCGTGAATTATCCTGGATTGATGGTAAGATGGAAAATGTCCAGTTCCGTGGCAGGTGGTCCGAGCTTAACACCATCCACCGTTTGCCCGGGAAGATATCTAAGCTGGCCAATAAATTCAGCAAAGAGTTTGGATTAACCTCATCAGTGCAATTTGATAATGAACAGGCCTTACTTTTTAATGATCGTTCATCTTTTTTTAGATGGGAAAATATTCTGGCAAAAGAATGGCTTATTAATGTTTATGAAGCTTATAAGACATTCAATCACCAGATGAGGCATTCGAAAAAGAGGTTTAAACCATCACAGATTGTGATACTCCTTCCCAAAAATCATATGGGAACCGAACTGGTGGAATTTTTCGATAATTATTCCATACCCTGTGACCATGTATTCCTTACCAGAAATGAATCCAGGTGGCGTAATAAAAAAATCTCCTCCATAACCGATGAACGACTAAAGATAAGTACAATACACCAATTTAAAGGTTGGGAATCACCTAATGTTATTCTTTTAATACCTGAACACTGGAATGGTGGCCATAAAAACTTGGATTCAGTGGTTTACACCGCCATGACGCGTACACTTCAGAATTTGATTGTTTTAAATTGCAATGACCGGTACCGTGGATTTGGGGATGATATTAATATATAAATCCGAATGATGACCTTCAATATGAATTATATATTTCTGACATTTTCCAGACACTTGTGGTAAATAATTTTTTTAATTAATTCAGGTTTAATAATGGGACTTATGAGATTCTATATTCATGATTCTAAAAGTGTTAAAATTATTTTAAAATATCAATTTTTCTTATTTGAAGAGAAAAGACCTTAAAACCACTTAAATTACATTAACCCATGTTCTCGTTTATTATGATTAAATTCTGTGATTATGGGTTCTTTATATAAATAACGCCCTATTCATTATTTTTTAGACTGTGTAATAAAAAGAAATTCAGTGATAGAAAAGAATAGAATGTCCTTATTCAAGGGAAATGAACTTTAAAATGAGTTCATATGCTAAAAATAGTAACGCAACCAGCTTATCCGTAGTCAGTTAAAGCGATAATCCTAAAATGGGTCTTAAATTCATAAAAACAGTCTCTCGTCTCCTTTTTTTTGAAAAAAATTCCATACCTTTATAAGGGAAGTTGTTTCCATGTTAGTTAAGTCAAGATGAGTCCTTAAAAAAAATCTAATTTTCGGGGCGTGGAGGCGATATAATTAATAGACATTCTAGCTATGCTATTCTATGCATGTTAAGCATGGTTATCGCAGTAGTCCCTATTGTGGGAGCTGTCGATGGCCAAAATACAAATTTAAATAAAGGAAATTCTTCTAATGGTTTTCAGATAGGAGTTACTGGTGCTGATGTGAAAGCAGCAGAAAATGTGCTTCAGAACAATAAACCCTTCGGAGAGAACACAACAAAAGTTCTGGGAACTAATAATTCTACTAACCAATCACAAATAATGAAACTTGGCGCCTCTGGTGACAAGGTCAAGCAAATCCAGCAATGGTTAACTGATTACGGATATTACTCCGGAAATATTGATGGTGACTTCGGTGCTAACACTGATAAAGCGGTCAGGGATTTCCAGACAGAATCCGGATTAATAGTTGACGGTATTGTGGGTAACGACACTACCAAAGCTATGGAAACATGGGATAAACATGTAGCTCAGGTTCAGGCTGCAGCTGGTGAAGATAGCAGTACTGTCAGTACAACGGGCTCAAAAACTTCAACATCTTCTAAAAAGACCTATGCAACTACTGTTCGAAGCTACAGTAGCAGTGGTTACAGTGGTGACTGCTGGGATGTAAGTAATGCAATGTACAGTCAGTTAACTTCATCCGGTCAAAGAGCTCGGATTGTTCAGTACGCAAACAGCTACGTTAACAACCACCGGTCTGTTGAGGTCTGGAATGGTAACAGCTGGGTTGATGCTGATTACTCTGGCCAGGCATGGGTAGGTCAACCTACTGCTCACGATGATTCTGCAACAGTAATCGCTAGTAATTAAGCTTATAATTAGAAACTAAGCTATAATCAACAGTTTATGCAAATAACTGTTGAAAATTACTTATTTTTTATTTTCCATTATACTTTTTATTTTCAAGATAGTTTATTATCAAGATAGTTTATTATCAAGATAGTTTATTATCAAGTATAGAATATTATCAAAGATTTGATATTTTAAAAAAATTATCTAAACTATACTTATATTTTTAATTAAATCAGCCATATCAGTTATTGTTGATTCAAAGTTATCATCATCAACATCTCGTTCTACAGTCACTGCAGATGCTACAAACTTCATGCCTTTTTTCTCCAATGCTTTTCTAACCTTCTTTATTGTTATATCAGCTCCCCTACCTCCCATTTCCACCAGGATTGAGAAAGTCTTTTCACTGGTGTTGGTTAGCAGGGAAATGTATTTCATCACATAAGGAGTGGGGTGATCAGCCCAGACTGGAGTGGCAACAATAAGATGATCCAAATCACTTAGATCGGTTCTGCATGGATTAATATCAGATTTTAAAGAAAAGTATGCTTTCATGGCCTTGGTGGCCATGCTAGATTGTTTGACGGGTTCAATCCTTTCAGTTTCAGCACCTAACTTCGCTGCCAGTGCTTCAACCACCTTGCGGGTATGTCCCTGCCATGAGTAATATGCAATCATTATTTTCATTTAACCACTGCTTTAAGATTATCCATCATAATTAAATTAAATCATCGGGAATTAAATTAAATCTATGGGAATTAAATTAAAAATCCGTTGGGATAGGTTTATTTAAAGTTTTGAATTTGTTTTGCTTCATAACCCAGCTTTTTAAACTCTGAATAAAGAAATTCAACCTTACCAATGGTGATCTTTATCATATTCATTTTAACAGGGTTACGCTTTATAAAATCAATTTTCAGCCCTTTCATCCGGAGAACATCCTCATATTCCGGGCTACCTTCACTGATTATCTCGGATGTACCGGTTATCTGCATACCCGCCAGGTTAAAAAATCCAGTGTAGTCCTCATAAACCGCCACCGAGACCTGGTTGTTAAGGGGGAGATTGGCAAATTTCTCTCCACCTTCACTCAAAAGGTAAATGTAACCATTGAAGTAGTTGTATTCTATTGGGGTGGATCTGACCCTGTTCTGGTAACCGGTGGAAAGGGTGCAGGTATTATGGCTGGTTAAGAACTCTTCAATGAATTTTCTGGTTTGAGGAGCCGGGGATATTAAACTTTCCTTAATTTCTTTAAGTTCCAGGGCATAATTGGTGACTTCTTCCAGGTTGAAGTTATCCATGTCCTTTAATGGAAAACCAACTTTTTGACTGAAAATATCCAGTGCATAGGAATCTTCATCACTTAAATCACTGAGGGTTAAAGTAACACCAAGGGATTTCAGGTTGACTGTACTACCTATGATTTTTGAAAGATTCTTAAGATTTTCATCCCCATCTTTAAGACTGAGGGATACAGAGAAAAGAGCTACAGGCTTATCTTTTAACCAGTCCCGGTTATTATCAACAAAATCATATATTTCAGGGTCCAGTTTACCACTATAGACTCCAGATCCAATAACGAAAAAGTCAAAATCTTTATATGAATCAGTGAACTGGTCTGTGGTGCAGTAGTTAGCAGGACCCAGAATGGGTGTTAAATATTTAACTATCTTTTCAGTTGCCCCATACTTACTTTCATAGATTAAAAGAGTTCTTTGCATGTTTTTCCCCTCCAAAAAAGCCACTAAAACTTTTTTTTATATCATTCTCTTTAAAGGTTTAGTGTAAATATATTTTTGTTTTTAATGTGTACTTTTTTTAAAAAAACATCCGGGAAAGAATTGGGTGTGAATGGGCGTAAATATGGAATAAATACTTTAAATATCGTATTATATGTTAAATAATGAAAATATCATTAATTCATTCTAATAAGCCGGCTGAAAATCAATGTAATGGGGTTAGAAAATGAAAAGAACATTTCACATTCTTTTTATAACCATACCACTCCTGTTATTAATTACATTATTCCCCGTACTTTCAGCCAGTGATACTTCACAAACCAATGGAACACAAAACGGGACCAATACATCTTCATCTGCCGAGAAAGTGGCATTTATTATCCCCCACCCAGATGATGAGACCATTGGTGCTGGTGGAACCATTGGGAAACTCATGGCCAATGGAACCAAAATCCATTTTGAACTAATGGCATCCGGTGATGGGCAGGGTGCAACCTTACTAAATGTAACTAATTACTATAAAATTGATATTCCTGCAAATTCATCATCCAGCTACACTAAAAAATTGATAAGAGAAGATTCGTTTAAAAGGGTAATGACCATTTATGGTTGTGATGATTACAATATACAGGGATATGATGATGGTACATTAACTGCTGCCGAGGTATTCACCACCATGGAAGATCTCTACCTGAACCAGGGATGCACTGTTTTCTACACTGTTACAGGGGATGGTAACAGTGACCACATGGCCTGTTACCAGGGCATGTTAATGATGGAGATGAAATACCCCAACCTGGAGTACAGGGAGTTCCCCATCTATTACTATCACGCATCCAGACCCGCATCACTGGCCCTAACCAATAACACCACCGATGAAGATGTAAGTCAATACACTTCCAAAAAATTGAGCGCATTCCAGGTGTACTACAACATTAACACCATCCATAAAATTTTCTATCCTTACAGTGATGGTTTATACAGTAGCAGTCCAGAAAGAATGTATTACATAAATTAACCACTAAAAATTTTTTATTAAACAAAATAAGACTATTAGAGCTAATTAGAAGATTTCTGGAATGTTTTGATGGCAATACTGGGATTAATCTAAAGAAATTAAAAATGGATAAATTTAATAAAACAATAAAGGCGATAAAATGTACAAACGAGAAAAAACATTTTTAATTGCATTTTTACTAATTCTTACTGTAGTTTTAATTAATTCTACCTTTAATATAATTATTTAAATTTCAAAGTGGTAATGGACACTTTACGAATTATTGAATTTATCCGCGTGTGAATGTAAGTTCCACAGAGTAAGGCTCCAGTGCCATGGCTGCTTTACCCAGTAATTCTGTGTTGGTTTCTTTCTTACCATTCATGATATATTCAGGGACAGTTTTGGGTAGGAGAACCCGGTAGTTTTGGGGTGTCTCCTGTACCCTGAAATCGGGACAGATCAATGCCACCAGGCCAGTGACCCACGAACCACGGGTTGAAATATCTTTTTGGTTAAGGAAGTTAATGAGATCCTGGGTGTTTTTACGGACCTGGGTTCCAGGGTTCTTTTTTATTTCTGTAGGATGTCCATTTTTATAGTAAAACCACTGGTTGCCCTTTATACGGTACTTTCCAGTGTAGTTTTTGGTTTCAATAACGTAGATACCTGTGGGTCCAATAACTATGTGGTCGATGTTACCCCCTTTTCCTGGTAACTTCACATCATTGAAGACGAAGTAATCTTCAGGCAATGTATCCAGGCAGTCTGCAACTATTATTTCACCCTTATTCCCCTTTTGCCAGCTATAACCTTCCTCTTTGCCTTTATTGATGAGGTTGTTACCATAAACTGATAGTAAAACCCCGGCCAGGGTAGATATTAAGTAAATAAAATTAAGTGTAGTTAGTAATGCCAGGAAGGATATGATAAAGATTATAACCCCAGCATAAGTCAGTAACTGTCCATGATCCTGGATCTGTTCATACTGTGATGCCTTCTTCTGGGTGTAAGTTTTCCCATTGGCTAATTTTTCCCGCCCCTGTCCATTGTTAATTTCACCTGGTTTGGTGGCACTGGTTTCTTCTAAATCAATAAATGCGTCATCTACTTCACTTAAAGCTTCATAAATAGCTTCACTGTCCACATCACCGTATGAATCTTCTAAATTTTCAAAAAAATAGAGTTTTTCACCACACTCACAGTGGGTTAGCCCCCTGATTTCTTCCTCAGTTTCCACTTCATAGTAGACATCACATTTATAGCAGACCAGGTATGACATTGTTTTCTACCCTTTAATTTTAGTAAATAATCCCTAGTTTAATTGGATATTTTTAATAAGGGATAACTTGTTTATAAAAATTCCATTTTACTATCAGTTAGATGATTATATTTACACAAATCACCGGAAAAATTTAAAGCTTTTCAATTCTATTTTTATAATTATATAGGGGATAATATCGTCATGATAGAAGTTTTTATGATTATATGGGAGATAATATGTTATGATACAATTGATTGTATTAAGTTAGACGAGTAACATCTTCAACTATTAATGAGAATTTTTACTACAGAAGTGTTTTTTACTATTAATGAGAGTTTTTACTACAGGAGTGTTTTTTTAATGGATGAAACTAAAAAAACTCAATCAACCAAAGAAGCCTTAAATGAAATCATAAAAAACTTGCAAGAATATCCAGATTTGAAACTCACTGTTGAGCTTGAGAGTCTGGTTTCTAAAGATTCTATATCTGAGGCAGAATTAGCTCAGATTATGGAAAAGATCAAAAATCATCTAATAACTGATCTAGAACTTGCAGAAGAAAATCTCAACACCTCCCGGGGCAATATCTGTTCCCTTGTGGGCATTGATACCTTCAATGAGGATGTGGTTCTTGAATTTGTAAATGAAAACAGGCAGATACTGGGTGGTGAACCCTTAAAGACTCTTAATTCAGCCACCATTAAAAGTGGTATCAGGGCCCCTGATTCTAATGTTAGAGAATGGATAAATCTGGATTTACTGGAACGTGACCTTGAAAACCTCCCCGATAGTGATTTTCTGGATGAAATTGCCCTGTTGCAGTCTGAGTTTCGCAAATTATACTCTGAGGGTGGTGACTCTGAAAGGGCAGAAGAACTGTCTTCTGAGATATCTGTCCAGGTTAAAAATAAAATATCCAGTGTGGATGAAGTGATTGAAGTAAGTAAGCTACTCAAATTAGACAGTGAACTGTACTTTCTTATGGTTTGGAGTGAGAATCTTTTAAGAATGGATAGGGCAATTGAATCTGGTAATTACCGTGGAGAACCTTTACCCCTGGCCAGGGATCTGGGAGAAATAGGAAATAGGATATTGACAGAAGCTGAAAAACGTGGTCAAAGTCCATCCCCGGAGGTGATAGCCGGGGTAAATTTAAACTGGATGGAAGTGGATTTGAAGTTTTATGAGGAGAGTCTTAAAAAACGGGATGATATGTTACTTTGGTAATTATTTAATGAATCAAACAATAGCTTCTTCAAAATATTCCGGGATGAAATACAAACATTTACGCCATCTATCACGCATAACACCATAAATATCCTGGTCCAGGATATAGGTATCACAGTAATCATCCTCGTTTCTCATACCACGACCATAAGCCTGTACTAAACTGGCCACAGTCTTATAGGCATACCAGTACCCATCCCTCCTCATCCGGGTCATGATCTGTTTATCCCCCAAGTAGGGGAATGGCATTTTATATATAATCTGGAAACGGCACAGGTCATCAGGGAAATCAACTCCTTCATCCACACTGGGAGCCACCAGTACCAATGGTTTGTCGGATTCAATAAATTTCCTGATAACCACCTCCCTTTTTGGGCTTCGTCTCCTGTTACTTTGAGGGCTGTAAATGATTATACGTGGATCTTGTAGGTTTTCACTGATGTAGGTGGCCAGCTTATGACTGTGGGTATGTATCAAGCCCTTATCTTCAGGGTGTTTTTCCAGGATATTTTTAAGGGCGGAAATAGAGAGGGGTTTGGATTGGTCAATAAATTTACTGGACATTCTACCAGTGGTTTTAAGATAAATAGGCCTGTTTTCTATTTTAAAAGGGCTCTTAACCTGGATATACAATGCATCTTCAGGGTTGATTCCATGCCACTTGCAGAAGTGATCCTTACTGAGGATGGTGGCACTCATCAGGAGACAGTAATCAGTATGGCTTAAGAGGTACCTTTGCACAAAACGGCTGACCTCTACTGGTTTGAAGGTAACCATCTTTGCTTTCTGGTTGGCCTCAATCACCCACTCCCTGGGATGATCCTCCAGCTCACTTTCAACCATTGATAACCGGTTAATAGTCCGGTGGACAGATTTACGCTTTTTTAATGGTACATCCGGAACTTTGAGTATGGATTTGTAGGCATCGTTAAATTTGGCAATGTGTTCTTTCCAGAAATCAACATCCTCAGTTAAATCATCCTCACTTAACTGGGGGATGGTATTTAACTCGTCAATTTCCCTTAACCTATCCATGTATTCATCAAAATCCTTTTTCAGGATTTTATTGGATAACTCCAGGCTTAACTGGTCCATGACCTGGTTTTCCATGTTATGCACCTCATCAAAGACTGCCAGGACCCTTTCTCCAAAGTGGTCCATGTAATTCATTTCCGGGAAAAATGAGGAGTAATTCATTAAGGTGATAGGTGACTGTACTGATTTACCTTTTTGTAACCAGTAATGGCAGGGGTTGTCACTATTGAAGTACCATGGTTGGCCCCGCAGGTCATAGAAGCATAGTGATTCTCCTTTACTGCTTATTCCATGGTCACAGACTAAGTCTGCTGTCTGGCAGAGACCATCATCACAGGTGGTGTTCTTGAAAACCATACCCTCAATGCAGTCAAAGTTATTCCTGCCCTTTAAAACCTGGAACTTGAAGTCATTATAGTACTGGTCCTGTAGCTGTTTGGTGATGGTCACGAGATACGCCGAGGAGAAGTAATTGGCCAGGGTCACGGCAATGGCAGATTTACCTATCCCTGTACCTGCATCCAGGAGGATGTAATGATAGCCCTCATCCAGTCCCTGGGCTATTTTCTTCAGGATGGTTTCTTGCTGGGGGCGGGGAGTCATCCAGGAGGGGAAATTCTCTATAAGAGCAGAGTATGTGTCTACGGTGTTATCTTTAACAAAAACACCCCTACGACCACATTCCGGGCAGATAATTAACCCTTTTTTGAGTATTTCCCCACATTCTTGGCATTTAAGTGGCATTTAACCTCTCATAATAATGTTGTTTTTAAACAGTGGATAATTAAATATTTTCGGTAGTTTACAGTCCCCCATATAATGTAAATTTATATATATGAAAAAGGTATTAAATTTTAATACAAAGGAATCCGCAGTAAGTAATCAGTACCTTAAAAAGTGAATATCATGTACATAGTTCTAACTGGTGATTTGAAATCTTCTAAAAAAATTGAAAACCGTAATACATCTCAGCAAAGGTTAAAAGAAGCTATTGAGTATATTAATTCTACTTATAGTGAATATGTGGTATCTGACTTTAAAATTATAGGTGGAGATGGTTTTCAGGGAATGATTACGCAACTGGATATCCTTTTTGATATTTATTTTTCCCTTTTAGAAAAAATCAATCATCCTTTCTATTTAGGGGTGGGAATTGGTTCTATTTCTACCAGTTTAAGTGATTATGTTCAGGAAATTGATGGAGAAACATTTCACTTTTCTTCTGAAGCTTTATTAATCACCAAGAAGAACAGAAGATGGATAGGATTTAAAAGCCATTTTAACAATAATGACTTAATGGAATGTTTGTTTAATTTTATATTAGAAATTATTTGGAGTTGGAGTCAAAGACGCATTGAAATTATATTATTTTACCGAAAACATGGTGAAAATAGACAGGCTATTGAACTGGCTGCCAGTGAATTTGAAATTAATGTTCGCAATATTTATAAGACTTTAGAAGTTGGTAATTACACTTTAATTAAATATGGAGAACAGGTACTACTAAAAGAATTTCAAACTATAGATGATTCATTGAGGTGATCCCAATAATGTTCAATTCGCATATTGATCCTAATATGGATCAATTTTCATATTGATCCCAATAAGGATCACTTCATATTGATTGTCCAACAAAAATTGAGTGTTGATACGCTAATAAAGATGATTCAATGGTTATACAACTTATTATTTTGATTTTAGGATATTCACTGGTTTCAATTTTGGGAATAGCCATAAAAATATTCCTTAAACCATATAGCTCGAAGATTGAAAATAGTGGTATTAAGGGAGCCGGGACTTTAATTGGTATTTTTGAAAGAATACTTATTTTTACTTTTGTTTTGACAAATCAATATGCAGCTATTTCTATTATATTCGCTGCTAAGTCCATTGCAAGATTCCGTGAGTTAAATGACAGGGACTTTGCTGAATATTACTTACTGGGGACCTTTACCAGTATCACTATTGCCCTGGTAGTGGGTGTTATATTTAAATTAATCTTTGGAAACATTTCTTTTTAATGATTGAACAAATAATAAATATTAAAATAAATCATAATATTAACTCAATTTAACATTCGACAACTTAAACGACTACTTATTTGACTACTTTAAGATGTAATAGGTGGACCGGCTTCCACCCTTCTTCTCTATAATACCCTTATCCATTAAACTCCGTAAATCTTTATAAGCTCCCTGACGAGAGATATTTAAGAGCTTCTGGACCTCTGAGTTAGTGATGCTGCCGTTTAATTGCAGGTATTCTAAGATTTTCAACATTTTTTCTGTTAATCTTATTTTCTGTGGTGCACCTGAGGGAAATAACATTATCCTGTCCTTAATCTCACGTAAAGAAATTAAAAATCCTTCCAGGAAATATAAGAGCCAATCAGTTAGATCCTGAGTCTTTTGATCAACCGAGTTCAGGGCGTGGTAGTATGCCTGTCTGTTGCTGTTGTAGTATTCATCCAGAGTAAAATCAACATCAAATCCCCTCAGGTACAGGTAGATCGCAGCAAGTGCCCTTGAAGTTCTTCCATTACCATCTACGAAGGGATGTATTCTTACAAATTCATAATGAATTATACCTGCAGAAATAACTGCATTTAATTTGCCAGATGAGTTATTGATCCATTCCAGGAGGTCCTCCATTTGGCCCTGTACCAGATTGGCATTAGGAGGAGTAAAAACAACATCACCCTCCTGGTTTACAACATAAACCGGTTCGCTCCTGTACTGGCCTTCAAGATAAGTATATTCCAGAGTGTAATGAGTTATATTCTCATGAAGCTTTAAAACGCACTTTTTAGTAATTTTCCCGTCTTCAATATAACTATCCATACTTTTAAGCACATTCAGATAGTTTAGAACTTCCTGCATAGCCCTCTTCTGTCCCTGAATTTTGATTCCCTTAGACAGTTTATCCACCTGATTTAAGGATAAGGGATTACCTTCAATTGCAGTGGAGTGATGTGCAGATTTTAGAAGCGCATCTTTTTTTAGTGACAATTCCATTTCCAGTACAACCGGTGCATTGACAATAAAATCCCTTATGGAATTAATTTCAAGCAGTTTATTTACCAATTCGTGGTTATATGTGAAACATGGATTGAACATTTTTTCAAAATCCTTGGAAATTTTTTGTTTAATTTAACAATCGATCTATATATTCGACTACTTTCATGACTACTATTTGTATTTTTTATTATAAATATTTGACTCCTTTATGACTACCTCAGATTTTTACAATGAATGAATTATCTGTTATGAAATAATAAAATTAAAGTTAAATACTATACTCTTTTTCCATTTCATTTATTCCCGGCATTTTTCGAATTTCTTTTAACATACGAGGATTGATACTTACTTCCTGACCATAATGTGTTGGTTTAAGTATGAGATATCCTTTATTATAACATTTTTCAAGGCCTTTTTTGCCTTTTTTCGTTCGTCACGAGGAAAATTCTTGATAACATTATCTTCCGAGGTGTGTCTCCCCCCAACATATCCCATCCAGAGTAAATTAAATAAGATTTCAGTCTCAAAATCAACTATAATAATATTTTAATTATATTTAATAATAAATATATTGGTTATTATATATACATTCAGTGACTAATATGTAAACAGAGTGAGGTGACTATATGCTAAGTGAAATTTTGGGAGACTATCCAAGAGTTAGAGTTATAGAAATATTGATCACCCATCCCTGGTCTGAGTACACCAAAAAAGATCTCTCTGAAGCTTCTGGAATCTCCAGACGCACACTTTACACATTACTGGATGAACTGGAAACCTATCAGATAATTAAACCTACACGTAAAATTGGCAGTGCACAACTTTACACTCTCAACCAGGAATCAAAAACAACCCATGCCTTAATGACCTTCCAGAAGGAGCTTGCAGAAATAGAAATAAGCAAACAACTCTCTGGTGAAGATGACTTACATGAGGGTGAATCGGTTATTTCTTCAAGTATTAAAAAAGTAGCTTAATCAGCCCCTTAATTGTTCTTTTGAACTTTCTAAGCCAAGGAGGGTGCCAGGAAGTTTTCATGGATCTTATTGTAAGTATTTTATTTTCATTTATTAGATCTGTCACCGGACTACCGACCATCAGGAAATGTTTAGGTTAGAATATTTGACAGTACTATGGAAATAGGGAACCCTGGAACACCTCCAAAAGGAATAACTATTGATTTATTAAGGGAAATCATACTTCTAAACCCAGGAATAGATTAATTGCTAATCACTATTTTTAACGAAATATATGGTCAGTGAGATTCAGGCATCAACAAAATGATTGAAGGGTTACCTGACCAGATTTAGTGAGGTGGGACTGATTTTAAGTGACATACATTCTTAGTAATGCTTTTTCGGAAATTTCGGCAATTAATATACCTGTCATGGTGCTTATAATCTAAAAGAAGTACGTATTATTTTCTTCAATTATTTCATAAATAAGAATGACCCAATAAACTCTTCTAAAGTCCTTTAGTGGTTTTTAAATGTCTCTCTACTGTGGGCTAAAATCCACTGATATCTATATATATTATTTAAAGTTTTTAAAATGGCCATTAACGTGCCACACTAAGCTCTACACAGCAGGATTCCAGTTCCAGAGCTGCTCTACCCAGTAAATCCATGTCTGTTTCTTTTCTGCTATTCATTAAACATTGAAAAAACACCAAAGTATGAACTATAAGTTCACTATTAAAATACTTAATAAAAAGTATGTTGATTTACAATATTTATTTATATTTTTTAAAATTTATAATTAATTTTTAAATCTGTGACATTACCCTTTTACAAATATTTATCATTACTAAAATTAATGCAATACATAAATTGTTAATTTTGTGAATATACTTAAATATTCATGTTGTTCAAATATATTTATTTGAGTTTATGGTGGAAAAATGGTAAGAAGAGGCTCAGTTCATAGTGAAATAAAATCTGCTTGTGATATTTTAAGAAGAGATGACGGTACATCTGGTGTAACGGATTACATGGAACAATTATCATGGTTATTATTTCTAAAAATTTTTGAAGGTATTGAAGAAGAGCTAGAAAAAATAGCTGAGATAAATCAGACCAAATATATAGAGATAATAGATAAAAAATATAGATGGTCTAACTGGGCCCACAGGGATTGGATTGGCAAATCTAAAGATTCTTTAGCTCATTTCACTGAAAACATTGATGAAGAATATTCTAAATTACATAACCCTGAAAATACACTAATTTATTTTATTGATAATATTTTATTTCCTTACTTAAAAAGCATTTCTGGCACTTCAGAAAAGGAAAAAATAGCTCAGATATTTTCTGAAATTTCTGGAAATAAAATGCGCTCTACATATAACTTTTTAGATGTAATAGACAAAATTGACCATATAAATCCTAATAATTATGAAGATACCCATATTATATCCCAGTTTTATGAAGGTTTATTGTTAGAAATGGGCAATGAAGCAGGATGGAGTGGAGAATTTTATACTCCTAGGCCTGTAGTTGAATTTATAGTAAACACATTGAAACCAAAAATTGGAATGAAAATTTATGATCCATTTTGTGGATCAGGAGGGTTTTTAGCTGAATCATTTAAATATATTAAAGAAGAGCTAGGATCATCCATAACTATTCAAGATAATGATTTATTACAATCAAATACATTTTTTGGGCAAGATAAAAAGCCATTACCTTATCTTTGTGGAACGATGAATTTAATCTTACATAGTTTATTGAATCCTAATTATTACAGGAGAAATACTCTCATGGAAGATGTGCATAGTGTTTCTAAAGATGATAAGTATGATTTAATTATAACTAATCCTCCATTTGGGGGAACAGAAAATCTACAAGTTCAAAACAATTTTATGTACCACACAAGTGCTACTGAAGCTCTATCTTTACAATATGTTATGAGAAAAATTAAAGATAAAGGAAAAGTTGGAATTATTCTTCCTGAAGGACAGATTATGTTTGGATCAGGGACATTCAAACTTATTAGAAAGGAACTTCTAGAGAAATTTAATGTATTTTCAATAGTATCTCTTCCTAAAGGTGTTTTCACTTCTATGGGTACCGGTGTAAAAACTAATATTATATTTTTTGAAAAAACAGGTCAACCAACAAAAGAAATATGGTATTATGAGTTAAAAGGTAAATTTTCCAAAACAAATCCAATAACTAAAGATAATTTCATGAAACCACTTGAAATGTTAAAACAGAGAAAACTATCTGAGAATAGTTGGATTATGCCCATTAAAGACATTAAAAATAACGATTATAATTTATTAGCTAAAAATCCAAATGAAACTGATGATTACACTTATGAAAACCCTAAAGATTTAGTTTTAGAAATTGAAGAATTAAATAATGAAATCAAAGATTGTATAAGTGACCTAAAGAGGTTTTTATAGTGAGTCATATGGAAACCAAAAAAATAGTTGAAAATAGCAAAGAAAGAGTTATTGGAGACTATAACAAAATTAAAGGCCCATATACCCTACCCACTGATTGGAAATGGGTTAAACTTGGAGATGAAACTATATCTCATATTAATCCTAAAAAAACAGAAGTTAGGGATATTTTGGATGAAAATATTGAAGTTTCATTTGTTCCAATGGAGAATATTGATGGAATAACAGGCCAAATTATTCAATTAGATTTAAAGAATATTGCAGATGTCTATAAAGGTTACACTTATTTTAGGGATGGAGATATTATATTTGCAAAAATAACTCCCTGTATGGAAAACGGTAAGTGTGTAATAGTGAATAATCTAAAAAATGGAATAGGTTTTGGTTCTACAGAATTTCATGTCATTCGATTAAAAAAAAATATTAATAAAAAATGGATTTGGTATTTATTGAGATTTTTAGAAACCAGAGAAAATGCCAAAAAGCAATTTACAGGGGCTGTTGGTCATAAACGCGTTCCTGTAGATTTTCTTAAAGAACTTTTGGTCCCCTTACCATATAATGGTGGAATACCTGATCTTAAGAAACAAAATAAATTAGTAGAAAAGATTGATTCTATTTTTGATGAAATTAGTGTTATGGAAAGATTAAGAGAAAAAGCTGTGTTAAACACAGATATGCTATTTGAAACTATTTTAAACGATTTTTTTAAAAAATATGATAATGATCCTGACTGGAAATTCATTGAATTAGGTAATAAAGATATATCTAAAAAAATTATGTCTGGAGGGACTCCTTCTAGAAAAATAAGTGATTATTGGAATGATGGAACTATCAATTGGGTTAAAATCTCAGATATTACCGAAAATCAATTTTATATTAACGAAACTGATGAAAAAATAACAGAAAACGGATTAAATAATTCTTCGGCTAAATTATTTGATGAAGAGACTGTTCTTTTTTCTATATTTGCAAGTATAGGTAAAGTGGGTATTTTAAAAATACCTGCAGCAACTAATCAGGCTATTGTTGGCATAAAGCCAAATGAAAACATTAATAATGAATTTTTAGCATATCTATTAAAATATAAAGCAAGAAAACTTTTAAATAAAGGTAGAGGTAATGCTCAATCAAATATAAATCAAAGTATTCTTAAAAAATTTGCATTTCCAATACCTTATAAAGATAACAAACCAGATTTAAAGAAACAAAATGAAATCGTAAATTATCTAAATCAATTTAATAAGGTCCTACAAAAATTGAACAATTTACAAGAATTACAACTTGAAAAATTCATATATTTAAAGGAAAATGTCTTGAAAAATGCATTCAAAGGCAATTATGATGATCAGCGAAGCAGAAACAAAAACTAAACATATTGAACCAAAACTAAAAAATAGGGGATGGAAAGAAGAAAATATAGAACGAGAATACAGAATTTCTCAAAATAGATTTTATGTAGAAGGTGAAGAATATAAAATTAAACCTTCTGAAAAATTTGCAGATTACGTACTTAAAGTGAACAATGTGGTTATTGGAGTAATTGAAGCTAAAAAAGAAAGTTTGCCCGCAGAAAAGGGAGAATCACAAGCAAAAGATTATGCAAAAAGACTTGATGTTCCTATTTCTTATGCAACTAATGGAAAACGATTAATATTATATGATAGAAGAATTCCAAAAAAAGAGATTGTAACTAACTATTTTACACCTGATGAACTTTATCAGATTTATAAAGATTATAAAGATTTAGAAAATAGAAATGTTTCTCCACTTGAACATCCTTATTATATTCAAGCTGATAAAAAAATTCGAAGCTATCAAGATACTGCTATTAAATCTGTTTTAGAAAGTATAGTTCGGGGTCAAAGCAAAATTCTTTTAACAATGGCAACAGGGACAGGAAAAACATTTGTTTCTTTTCAAATTGTATGGAAACTAGTAAAAAGTGGATATTTCTCAAGGATACTCTTTTTAACCGATCGTGTTTTTTTACGTGACCAAGCCTATGAAAACTATGAATCTTTTGGTGATTCAAGATTTGAAATAAAATCAGGAAATTTCAACAAGAATAGACAGGTATATTTTTCAACTTATCAAAGTTTATATTCAGATAAAATTTATAAAGAGATTAAAAATGATTTTTTTGATTTAATTATTATTGATGAATGCCATCGTTCAAGGTATGGAGATTGGGGAAATATTTTAGATCATTTTAAAACAGCATTTCATTTAGGGATGACTGCTACTCCAAAAAGAGAAGATAATATTGATGTTTATGAATATTTTGGGGATCCTGTATTCGAATATTCACTTGCCCAAGCAATTGAAGATGGTTTTTTGGTGCCTTATAAAATTTATAAAATTCATTTAAATGTTGATCGTGACGGTGTAGACATTTCAAGGGCTGATGAAATTATATATGATGATGATATTAACATTAAAGACATAAAACAATTTTATAATCCTTCTGAGTTTGAACGAACAATAATACTACCTGATAGGACACAAAAAATGTGTGAAAAGTTCCTTGAAATATTAAGGAGTACTAATGATGAATCTAAATCCATAATATTTTGTGTTAATACTATTCATGCTGAAAACGTTAAAGATACTTTAAATAGGCTAACACAAAACGAAGATTTTGCAACTAAAGTTGTATATGAAGATAAAGATGATCTTACACTTTTTAGGGATTCTGAAAGGAAATACCCTTTGATTACTACTACAGTAGATCTTCTCTCTACAGGTGTTGATATCCCTCATCTTAAAAATATTGTTTTTATGAGACCCATTAATTCTACAGTATTATTTAAGCAAATTATTGGTAGAGGATCTAGAATTGCTGATAACAAAGGATTTTTTAGGATTATTGACTTTACAAATTCAACTAGATTAATTGATGAATGGGATATACCTTCAAAAATTGTATTGCCGGAAGTTGAAAAACCTATAGAACCTTTTGATAAATTTATCAAAGGATTTGTATTGGATGAAGAGCAAAATCCTATTTTTGATGCTAAAATAAAAATGAAAGTAGGAAGATGGGTTAAAGAGACATATACAAATCTTAATGGTTACTTTAAGGTTGAAAATCTCCCTTCTAATGATAGTTTAGGTATTTATATTTCTAAAAATGAATATAAAACTTTGAGAAGGAGAATAAAACCACAAATTAATGATTATATATTTGAATTAAATAATGCTCCTTCCACAGTTAAAAGAATTATCGTTAGTGGTATACCTGTATTAATTACTGATGAAATAGAAATTGAATTTGATGGTGAAACTGTTGCTTTTGCAGAATATAAAAAACTTGCTAAAAATAATATTATTGAAAAAGCTCATAATATCAAAGAATTAGAAGATTTATGGTTAAATGATAATAAAAGGAAATTATTTTTAGATAAACTTAGTGAAATGAATGTAGATATAGAATTAATTAAGACTATTGAAAAAATGCATGATTCTGACGGGTTTGATGTTATTTCTCACTTAGTTTTTGATACACCCATAATCACCCGAGATGAAAGAGTGAAATATTATTTAAATCATCACATGAATGATATAAATCAATATAGTGAAGAAGTACGAGAAATTTTATTTGTTATTCTAGAAAAATATAAAAAAGGAGGCATTGATAATTTAACTCCTAATATATTGCTTCTTGAAGATATGAAAGAAAGAAAGGCTTATTCAATATTAAATAAAGAATTAGGCCCTTTTAACATTGGTAAATTCATTACAGGAATTAAGAAAGGAGTTTATAAAAATAAAATAACTACATTGTAACACATCAAAATCATATTTTTTAATATCCGGGATTTTAAAGAATTGTAATGATATTATGCTTACCGAAAAACATAATTATTACTTCATACTAATAATAATACAAATAATAAGGGGGAATAAAATGAGGATATGTATGACATTGCCAGATAAGCTTATAGATGAATTAGATGAAGTATTTAAAAATGAAGGATACTCAGTACGTTCTAAAGGGATTACAGATGTCTTGAACAACTACGTACACTCACATAAAACGGAATAAGATGGACTATTCAGAATGACTGTCACAATTTGCTTTAAATTATTCCAAACATGAAGTTCAAATCAAAAACTTTTATAAACTTATATTTTTTCTTAGATTATCTGTTTCATCAACAATTTTGGAGTATGAGTAAAAACAAATTGGTAATGCCATAATTACTTTTTTAATCAATCAATGATTCAATGACTTTAATTAATTATATTTTTGGAATATCACTTAAAAATTATTAATCATTTTAAAGAATTTTTTATTTAATAATACTAGAATAATGGTATAATATGTAAATAATATAAAATAAAACCAAATTTATGTATACTATATTTTATTAATAATTTAATTAAAGCTTTTATTTTAATGAGGGGAATTTATGTCTGGAAATAAAACTAAAGAAGAAAAAATCAAGTTACTAAGAAATATTCCTGGAGATGGATTAGTAGAACTAGCTGAAATGAATGAAATATCAAAAAATATGAAGAATAAAGAATTGATTGACATTTTATCGGATGTAGCAGAATATGAATTAATAAAAAGTGTGTATAAACAATTTAAAGATGCAGGTAGATCTACAATTAACTTATTTCAATTACGTAGTATTTCAGAGTTCAAAAAAAAAGAAAATCTAGAAAAATTGAGAGGGGAGCTAAATAAATTAACCAAAGAAAATTCTAATGCACTTTCTAAATTTAAAGTAGCAGATGTAAAAATTCTAGAACAAAAAAAACTTAAGATAAATTTAGAATCTAAAGGAAAGAAAATAAATGAAATAGATGCTGAAACAAAAGAGATAATTGATTTCTATCCCCTTGTTAAAATTTTAATAATCATACACTTAAATGATGGATTAGTTGAAATACGAACTAGAGATCATTCTCTTGCAAATTTAACATGCGCAGAATTATCTAAAATCATTTGTAAAGTAAGAAAAGAATTAAATGAAGAAGCTAATTGTTTAAAACATATTGACATTAAGTTTAATGAAAATGAATTAGATAAAATTATTGAATGGGCTAGTAAATTTAGAAATGCAACAATGAAGTCTCTTTCTGGAGGTATTAGCTCTTTAAGGATGACTGCTAGTGAAGATAGTGATTTAAGGGAAGAAAATTTATATTCTCAAAGAGATGATATATTGGGAACTTGTGAACGTACAGGTATTTATGTTCAATTTGATTCCAAAGTAAATGAACGTACTAGAAATATTGGTTTCCAGATTAATGCAAAGCAAGGTAAATTGCATTTTAAGACACAATCAAGAGAAATGGAAATAGATTCTGTTCTGGAAAAAATTAAAGAAATTAAAGGATTAAATCTAAAGGAAGATGAAACATGTTCTACAGATCAGAAAGTTCAGGATATAATGGAAGCATAGATTTAGTAAAAGAGACCTTGAACAAATTTGCTGGTTTAAAAAGAGTTTCACCATTATTGATTTCTAAAGAACTGCCTGAAATGTCTGAAGAGGATATCTTGTCAATAATATTTCAGCTATCCAAAGAAAAATATCTAAATATAAACTATGAAATAACATGTCCAGAATGTTCTAGTGATGTTATTACATTGTCCTCATTGAAAGATATCCCTGATAAAGTTATTTGCGAAATCTGTGATATTTGTAATGAATTTATACCTACATCCTCAGATATTTGGATTACAATAACTATTGAAAATGAAATTCAAGTACAAGATGTTAAGGATCAAGTTATAGATAAAAACACTACTAATTTAAATTTAAACGATGCGTTTAATAACATAGAATTTTCATCGTTAGTAGATGATGAGTTTTTCATAATAGACATTGATAAATTCAATTTATTGCTTTTAGATGTAATTAATGCAAATACTAATGATGAAAAGAAAAACAGTATGGAAAATTTAGGTGAATATCTTTTTACAAATATTGCTAACTTTGAAATCGTTGAACGAAATAAAAGAACACCTACAAGTGAATTAGATATTGTATCAGAAAATAATAATGCTTTTCATCCATTTTTAACATCATTAGGACTTTTAATACCTATAGAATGTAAAAATTGGAAATCTGCAATTGGAGCGAGTGAAATAAGAGATTTTGGGGCAGATATGGTTAACAGAAAATTCCAAACAGGCATATTAATTTCCAAATCAGGAATTACAGGAGAGCGAAAATTCAAAACTGATGCTCAAGGAGAATTAGTTAATTTTTTTAAGCAAAACGCTAAAATACTTGTCTTAACATTGGAAGATCTTTACCAAATATCGGATGGAATCAGTCTATTAACTATATTACGAAAAAGGAATCGAGAACTTCATTTAAGTTAAAGTTAAATAATTAATAAACAATTATTCCATTCTTGTTTATATAAAAATTAAAATAGCTGAATAATACTACTAATATTAGTATAAATAATATAAATGAGGGGTTGAAATGAGAAAAATTACTAAGAGTTTAAATGAATGGAATGCTACTGTGGAAGCATTAGGGCAAGGAAAACAAACAATTCTTATTAGAAACTATAACACTACTTTACCTAATTTTATTCTTTATCCAACTGTTAGTTATGCCCTTAAAGATAACTACTTAGAAAGCTTCCAAACAAAATACTGGGATTTTGTTGAAGAAAACGCCTTTCCTCAAAAAGAAAACAGGAAATCTCTGGTCAAATACTTTGCAAAAGTTGAAAAAGTTATTGAAATACCTGTATCTCGAATAAGTTCTTTGGAAAACTATTATATCTGGACTAATGAACACGTTGGATCTTATATGAGCACGTCAAAGGCCAAAGTTTGGATTTTAAGAGTTTATGAACTAAAAGAACCGATTATGGCTGAGCGTACTAGAGGTATAAAATATGCTAATTTATTAGAGCCTGTATCATTGGAAGGTATTAAACCAACCCTAACAGATTCTGAATTCTCAAAAATAGTTCAAAAAATAGAAAAGTAATTTTATCTTATGAATATCTGCATATAAAATAAATAAAATTAATTAAAGGTTATTTTGGTCTACAACTTCAAATCCAATCTTTTATATTTCATCTTTATTTTCGTCAAATAATTGAGGGATGTTACAATACGATTTTCAACTGCCCTAATTAATGCAAAATAATATACTATATTATCTTCATCTTCATTAGGCCATAAATGGCTTTGTGTAGTTGTGAAATTGACAATATTGATATTTTCGTACTAGATCACGACGGTATTCCCACTATTGTAGAAGTTAAGAAAAGCAACAATAGTGAAATACACTGTGAGTATTGGGCCAAATGTTAGATTATGGTTCAAATTTGCCCTATCCCGGAGAAATTCTTTTCTAAATTTCACTTTAATCTATTTAATAAATCTAATGAATTACTCCAACAGTCATCAGGTGAATTCCAATATAGGCAATTAACTCCTAAAATATTCATTAAAAGAAGTTCAATACTTATTTCCAAATAATTTAAATGTAACTTTAAATGAGGATATGTCGTTCCAATTTTCCCTGTATGAATAACTTCATTACGATACTTGGTTAAATATTCTATAAAACTTTCATTAAACTGAATATTATGTGAAGAACATAATTCATTGAACAATTGGTTATCGAAATTGTAACCTTTGATTCCTAATTCTTTTATGCAATATCGATTCAAATCACTCCGAATATGATAGAATCCATCTTCTACCTGATCAATCCAACTTTGAAGTTTATTAATATTAATATCAAACTCTGAAAATATTTCATAAATCAGGTCCTTAAATGTATACCGCTCCGTTGTCCCTTCTCGATAGAAAAAATCTTTTTTCTTTTCATAACTCTTAAAATGATCTGCATAAGCATATTTTAATGTTTCTAGTAAAACACAACCTAATAAATATTTAGATTCTATATAGCTCTGATTTTTCATCCAGATGTAATAATTTATTACCCATATAAGATTCAATTTATTTTTTAACTCTATAAAATTATCATATGTTGAATTTAAGAATACACCGAGTTCATTAGGATAATCAGCGTAAAATATACTACTTCCATTCCCACTAGTTTCATTTAAAGTTGATATCGTGAATTCTTGGTATTTATCTCCTTCAATAAATAAAATCCTTAAACCAACAAAATTTGAGGAAAAAAAACTTAAAAGAAAATAAAAATTATCAAAGTGATATTTCCATTTATTTTGAACATTTTCATAGATATCTTCACATAAAAAAAACCAGATGAATGAGGAAAATAGGAAACTTCATCTTTAATCAGCTTTAAACCATTTAATATGGGTGATCCAAATGTTATATCACTATGAGATTCAAATTCTAATCCTTCTAGTAATTGATATTGTTTTATGACATCTGTATTACTAATTTCACCTTTTTTTGCCTTAATTGTTATTGCACGTGCTTTAAATCTATTTGAAGGAATTTGTTTATTAAAAATAGCACATTTTGATACTCGAATTTTCCACTTATCATTACTAACTAGCTTTAAATCAAAATTAGCCCTATCAGTTATCTCTTCTTTAGACGTTCCTTCAATGAAAATATCATCACCAACATGTAAAATTATATTTTCTATTTCAATTAGCTTGTTAGATAAAATTATCTCACCAGTTTCTGCAATAAATTCCAAAAAAGTTTTCCCTTCAATATTAACATAATTTAATTTAAAGTCAGGTAATTGTGAAATCATAATTCCCCCATTGTTATTAGTTTTTAATTCGTTATTATGATTAATAATATTTAAATAAATCGATGAGTTTTATTATGTTCCAATATTAATCTGATCTTTTGATCCCATAATTCAAATACAGAAAAACAAGATCGGTTGAAAATGTAACCCTATTTTGCTTATTAAACCCCTTATGGCACTGGAAATGTCAGCCCGGTCTTCATGCACCACCCATAAACACCCCATGGCAGTGGATGCCTGCCGCTATATGGGAGGATTAATCCACGGTGCACTTATCGGGAAATCCAAGGATGAACTTCTCACCCCACGGTACTCACCCTGGCCAGGATATTGGGAAGAAAACCCCCTTGTAACAGAGATCGACCAGGTTGCTTGTGGTTCCTTTAAACATAAAGAACCGCCGGAAATACGTGGGCGTGGTTTTGTGGTTAAATCCCTGGAAGCTGCCCTGTGGGCTTTTTATAAATCAGATACCTTTGAAGAAGGCTGTTTATTGGCGGTGAATTTGGGTGAAGATGCTGATACCACTGGTGCTATTTATGGTCAGCTGGCCGGGGCCTACTACGCAAAAAGTGCAATACCCACAAAATGGATAAAAGGCCTTAAAAAGCTTGATTTAATTGAATCAATTATAGAAGGATTATTCATGAGTAATTAGAAAACTATAATAATAAAAAATTTTATATTAATAATAAAAACATAGATGGAAAAATAAAAACTATAATAATTTAGTCAGGTTTAGGTAACTGTTCGCATTTAAAAAATCAATTGAAAGACTAAAATAATTCCAAAATAGCTTATTCAAGCTGTGATCTTGACATATCCCTTTTGAAAGATAAGTACTCAAAAGACAACCAAAAATCATCTATCTACTAAAAACATGAGAAGAAATAGTAAATGGATTTTTTTATATAATACAAAGTTTCATATATAATACAATCAGGAGATTAATGATTTATGCAAAGCTCTTCAGGCATGAAAAAGGATGAATTTAAAAGAACCTCCAACATTCATGGGAAAAAAGATCTTAATGAGCCCGAGCTCCGTCCTGAGTACGTTGAAAAGATCAAAAGAATCGAGAAGGCAAATAAAAAGCCTGTTCTGATTAAAAATATTGATGATCTTTTTGTTGATGAATAACTCTTTTTTTCTGGATTTTATGTATAAAATAGCCTTTGATCCATCTTTTCAGACTATTATGGATAAACTAAAAGTTAAAGATCCAAATGGTTATAACAATGTCCTATCTAAAATTCGGCAAATTGCAATCAATCTGGAATTCAACCCTAACCATTGTAAGAACCTCAGAGCACCTTTACAAAATTACAAAAGAGTTCATGTTAATAAATCATTTGTAATTATATTCAAGGTAGATACTAGAAATAAATTATTGATTGTTTATGACTATGATCATCACAATCGGGTGTATAAGAAATCTTATGATTAAATGTACCCTTTTTTGTATCAATCTTGTTTTCCCGGCTTAATTCAACATTTAAGAAAACAAAACCTGCCGGTCATCATCAGCCTCTATGATCTCCATATCTATCTCCCCTTTTGATTCTTCTTTCATCCGGTTTAAGAAATTGATAATCTTTTGGTATCTTTCAGGGCTTATTCCCTCTTTCCTGATGAAAACTAAAAATATCTTCTTCCTAACTTCTTCTGCTTCTTTAAGCTTGAAAATAGAAAATTCAATATTTTCACGCTGACATTGCCCGGTTACATATTTAAATTCTATGGCAATATCCACGTATTTCCTGCCTTCCTGGTCTAGGTTAGTGTCCACGTTTTTACTGGATAATCGTTCAAACCGATCACTTAAACCTTTAAATTCCAGGTAAAATTCTTCATCCAAAATGGCAAAGTCGTAATGCCCTCTCCTGGAACTTTTAGGAACATTTTCACCCCTAGGAGCAAATGAATGCTTTCCACTAATATATTCAATAGAATCTTCCTTATCTGCAAAAAATCGTCTTCTTGTTGGATATTCTGGCCGTATCAGGTTCCCTAATTGGGATAACTGACAGAAAAATACATGATGCAAATCATGTTCATTGAAAAAACAATCTCTGTTCTTTCGAAAATCTTCTTTCAATTTGCCAGTTGCATTTTGAACTATTTCCTCTGAATTCAAACTCTCACCCCCACATTTTAATAATGATTTACCCACTGTAAATAACTATCAACTGAACTGTTAATGATACGATTATGAAATTGATTGTAAGAAACTTTTGCACAGAATTTTTGATTATTGAAATTAGAAGATCTGGACCCGGAAAAAAAATTAAGAAATATTAGATAACAACGCCTAAAAGGCAGTCATCATCTGATTCTTTTCCCGATATAGAACACATACCCATAATATTCTTTGTATTTACGATATAATTCCGCCTCATATTGCTGATAGGCTATGAATTCTTCTGCGGATTTATTGCCCTTGTACTTTTCCAGGAAAGATTCCTGCATCTGGGGATTTTGAACTTCATAATAATCGATCCAGCAATCTTCAGGGACAACGAAAGTGGCAATGGGGAGATAACCTGCTTTTTCCATTTGAGCAACCTTGCCCGATATTGTATCCATTTCAGGATAGGCTTCCTGCCAGAAGTCCTGAATTTCGGTGGGTCGCTCCTGGGTAAACCAGGTATTTTCTGTAACTGCGATATATCCTCCATTTTTAAGGAATTTTCGCCACTCGCGTAATCCACGTTCAAATCCAATGTTATAAATTGCGCCTTCTGACCAGATCAGGTCCAGTTCTTCTTCCTGAAAGGGAAGATTTTCCATATTGCCAACGATACCTTTCACTCTTTCTTGAAGATTTAGTTTTTGGGCGTTTTGGTTAAATTGTCTGATGAAATCAGAGAATAAATCAATCCCGGTAATTTTACTGGTTGTGTTTTGCGCCAGCACCATTGTTTGACCGCCTGTTCCGCAACCAATATCAGCAATTTTGGAATTTGAGGTAAGACCATCTATAAAACTCAAAGCTTTGAGGGTTATTTCGGGACTTCCCGGTCCTTGACGTGGGGTATTTGAAAAATAATCAAAAATAATATTCAAATCAAATTCGTGAATCGTTTGGTTATCGTTACTCATAAACTAATCCCCTTAATTTTATTATCTGTAAATTTCCTTACCTCAACCCTGCTTGACATTTAACCGTCATGTATATGAAATTGAAGCATATAGTGGAACTGGCATCTGTAACTGAGTCAAAACAATGATAGAGGTAGTACTTATTTCTTCGGCGTTTTTATTTCGTCTGTATATACATTTCCTGCTATTTGTATAAATCATTTTTAAGATAAATCATATCATATTCCTATAAATCCTTTTTAAGATAGATCATGTCAACAAGCTGTATGTCACCCTCGAAAATGGGGTGGTCGTAGTTATCTGTGAAAAAATTCTTTACTCGATGGGACTTACGAAATCCACAACTTTCATAAAATGACAAGATGGCAGGGGTTTCACCTGTCCCCACAAGCATGGTTTTGTAGTCATTTTTATAGAAATCGAAAATGAAATTTATCAATGCTCTACCGTACCCCTTACCCTGATATTTCTCGTATGTTGCTATGTTTTTCAACTCGCAGGTTTCGTTATTTATCTGTACTACAACGCAAACACTCTTCAAATCATCATCATATAAAGCAAACAGGTCTCCACTGGGCAAATACTTGTCAATCATATCTTCCTGCTCGTCTGCCAACAACAGTAAGTCCAGGAACTGTTTCTTATTTTCAATAATTTTTTCTATTTTCATGGTATCTTTTTTTAGTAAAAATTATTCCAAACACTAAATCCGCTAGAATATTAAGTGGGGCACGTTAAACATTTATAATTAATCATGTGCTACATAATAATATTTATGTGTTAAGTAACAGATGGCACTGAACCGGGAAAAATTGACCAAATAACATCATAATGGGGGTTTTTAAAAATGATGATGGTGTCTATGATAAAAAGAAGGTTGAAAGAGGGGAAAACATACGAAGATTTTCGTCGGGCCTGGTTCCATACTACCGGGTTTGGAATAGATTCTGATTCTTATATAGAACCTGAACCACCACTGGGTCGTCTTTACACAGTGATAAATGCATTTGATCCCCGGGAGATTATTGTTATTGGTTTCGGCCCGGAAATATCCCAGGAAGTCCTTGAATCTGTTCTTAATATTGATGTTGAAGAGAGACTTGACAATCCATTGGATGAGGTTATAGAACCAGCAATTGACCGTTCTTTTGGGGTTTTAGTATCTGAAGATGATTTTTCTCCTAAAGGGGCCATTGAATATCAAAATCCTTCGGTAAATGGAGTTGAAACTGATCTTAAAGAAAGTGGAGAATTAATCAATTTAGTTAGAAGGGAAATTGAGAGTGCTTCTGCCCGAAGAGATGAGAAACGTCAAGAAATTGAAGGTGAGAAATAAAAAGAATATTAAATTATAAATAATCATTTAAAACATCCTAAAAATTCATAATTTGTTTTCCATAACTATTTTTATAGATGTAAGCAAACAATATCATTAAGAAGAAATAATGTTTCATTAAGAAAGAAACAGTGTTTCTATTAACATAATACTTCCAGTAATTGGAATATTTCCAGTAATCTGGAAAAATAGGATGTAAAAAATGATTAAATCACCCTCTCATGCCAACAGTATAAGCATCACGACCCTGTTTCTGGGTTTAGTTTTATTATTCTCTCTTAGCACGGTTTCTGCCGCAGATGGATCCACTTTATACGTGAATGGAGGCACTGGGAGTGATCTGAATAATGGGACTGAATGGATATACGCCAAACAAACCATTCAAAACGCCCTGGACTCAGCACCGGATAACAGTGTGGTGAACGTGGCCAGCGGTACTTACACTGAAAACATTAAAATAACCAAGAATGTCATCCTGGTTGGTGCTGGAAGCTCAACCACCAATATTGATGGGGATAATAAGGACAGCTGTATCCAGATCAGCCCCGGGGTAACAGTAGAAATCAGTGGATTTAATTTTGTCCGGGGTAATGCACATTCTGGTGGAGGGATCAATAACCAGGGCACTTTAACCCTGAAAGACTCGGTGGTCATAGGTAACCGTGGCCAGCTTGGTGGGGGAATCTGCAACTATGGTTCTGCATCAGTGTTAACCCTGAAAAATACACATGTCACCCTTAACTATGCTTATTATGGGAGTGGAATTGCCAACCACAAGGGTACCATGTTCCTGGATGATTCTATTATAGATGATAATGAGAAAGCCCGTTTCCAGGGCACACAGATCTTCACCTCCGGCACAGTGTATGCTAATAACACTGTTATAGGGGGTAAAATATATTACAGTGACGGTACAACACGTGAATCCAGTAATTACCCTACATTGGATGATGTTTATGGGCCGATTAACAATCAAAGAGGCGGAGTTGACCCCACAGAAAGTGAAGATACAAATCCAACCATACTCGAGGCCGCATCATCAGAAAAAATATCCAGCAACCCCTCCACAAACCAGGACTTAACAGGAGTGAAGAACCAGGAACTAATAGGGATGCAAGAAACCGGGACCCCAGTGAACTATATAATCCTGGCTATTTTAATGATTATAAGTATATTCTGTTTAAAAACAGCTCATAAAGGGGTAAACTGGAATTAAAGATATCCGGGGGTTTCACTGGGAAATAGATCCCAATATTTCAAGTGATCTACACAAAAATCCATTATTAGAACTATAATAATCTTATTGGGCCCTTTATAAAGTTTCAATAATACATTAGTTATTTTTTCAAACCATTTTTAGTTATTAAGTCTATATTCTTTTACTTCTCAGATACTCTCCATGACAACTATCAAAACTTGTAATGATCATAGTAAAATACACACAAAAATTATCATTAAATGATACTAAAGACGGGGAAAACTAGTAAAACTTATAAACAATTCATGAGGGTTAATTTTATACAAAACAGGAGTAAATATTTTAGGGTTGAGATCTATGGCCAAAGATCAAAAATTAGAAAAAAATAATATAATTCTTTACAAGGGTGATGAAGGGGCGGCAACAATCGAAGTTCTTTTAAAAGACGACACCATGTGGTCCACACAGAAAACAATGGCAGAACTTTTTGATGTGACCGCAGCAACCATAAATGAACATTTAAAAAATATCTTTCAAACAGGGGAATTAAATGAAATGTCAACTATTAGGAATTTCCTAATAGTTCAAAAAGAGGGTAATAGAGAAGTTACCAGAAAGATAAATTTTTATGATTTAGACGCAATTATTGCAGTAGGTTATCGTGTAAACTCTAAACAAGCTACACAATTCAGAATATGGGCCACTAATGTCCTAAACGAATTTATAACTAAAGGTTTCGTCTTGGATGAGGAACTTCTAAAAAATGGTACTCGCTTCGGTAAGGATTACTTCAATGAATTACTGGAAAAGATCCGTGAAATCCGGGCCAGTGAACGTAGATTCTACCAGAAAATAACCGATATCTTTGCAGAGTGCAGCTTTGATTATAATAAAGACGCTGAGATAACCCGGACTTTCTATGCAACTGTTCAAAATAAACTTCATTGGGCTATCACCCATCACACTGCAGCAGAAATCATATCAGAACGAGCTGACAGCACCAGAAAGAATATGGGCCTCACCAACTGGAAGAATGCACCAGAAGGTAAAATACTAAAAACAGACACGGGTGTTGCTAAAAACTATTTATCCCAAGAAGAGATTTTGGAATTGAATCGTATCGTTAACATGTACCTGGACTATGCAGAAAACCAGGCAGAAAGACATAAACTTATGTCCATGGAGGACTGGGCATCAAGGTTAGATGCTTTCCTTAAATTCAATGAATACGATATTCTCGAGAATCCTGGAAAAGTTTCCCATGCGGTGGCCAAGGAAATTGCCAGTAAAGAATTTGAAAAGTACCGGAAAATCCAGGATAAAGATTATATCTCTGATTTTGATAAGGTAGTGTTTAAGAAGTATTTGGATAAAAAAGGGAACAATAACACTTAAATTTTTTAAAAATTAATGTGTTAAAATCCCTTTAATAATTCGTTTATATCCCCCACGAACTCTAAACCTGCATTTCTACCGGTTCCGGATAGTATTAATAATTTGTCATTGTTATTTTTCCTGAATAATTTTATGTTTATTCTGGATCGGAGGGATTCGTTAACTTTAGCCGTCATTTCCCCTAATTTGGGTGCAGGAAGATCCACTCCTTCATCCCGGCTGGCGTCTATTTCTAGTTCTAATGGTTCTTTAACAATTCTAATTTTGATCTTATCATCAGTAACCTGTAACTTTTCGATTTTAGCCCCATTGTATGTTGTAAACTGGTATAGCTTGTTATTATGAAATAAGCCGAATAGGTAACCGGTAAAATAATTACCGAGCCATGGAATTTTGGCTATAGATCCAAAAAGGGATAAACCATCTTCATCAAAATGGTTTGTTTGCATCCAGATCCATGATGAGGGCATGGATGAACCCCAGTCCTTCTCAATATATCCTTTTCCCCCAGTGAAATCATTTTTCTCATTATTTATGGTGACATATCCCTTTATTGTATGGTTGAAACTTAAAACCCCATGGTAACATTCCATAAAAGGGATGAAGGCATAAATGCCCATAACTCCGGGGGATAATTTTTTAACTGGCCATGGAACAATGTTTTCGAATTTCATTTTAGAGGTAATTTTGGTCTCTCCATCATCCAAATCCAGGTTTATTTCATTGAGGCTGAAAAAGTTATTAGCAATTTTGATTTCAAACTTTTCCTTACTCGCCCAGAAGATAGAAAGGGGATACTGGAAGTAGTGGAGATCCTGGTTGCGTGCATCCAACAACATTACAAAAGCATGGGATTTATTAGCTTTTTTGGTGATGGATACACCCACGATTATAGCATAAGCTATTTTTTCATCTTGAGAAACAGATTTGAAGTACCATCCTTCAAAATAGTCCTTTTTCTTTCCTCGGCCCTGAAAAACTTCGGGCTTCCAGATTTTCCCCAGCAAATCAGCTCCCCCATCAAATAAGTTCCATTATCTTATTGTAATGATTAAATAGAATTATAAAAACACGTTATTATAGATTTTTCTATAATGGAATAATTTAACCTACCAAACTAGTATCTTATATGATACGATGTTTCCAATTAAATTTTTGATTGGTTTGTGTTAATTATTTTCTATCAGTCCCCAAATAATTTCCCAGATATAACTGCCAGATTATTGGCTAAAAAACATAAGAAATTACTGTATTAAAACACATAATATATTAAAAGAGGATTAGGAGATCCAAGAATAACCTTTTTTGGTAAATTTTTTAAATTGACTATATTGGGAATAAGGGGGAAACCATATGGCTTTTACAGAAGTGTGTAAAACAAATGATTTAGATGATGGTGAAATGAAAAAACTGGTTTTAGAGGGTTTTGATATATTAATAGCTAGATCCGGTGATGACTTTTTTGTAGCGGATAATAAATGCCCTCACATGGGTGGTAATCTTTCTCAGGGCACATTAGAAGGTACAATAATTACTTGCCCTGTACATCACAGCAAATTTAACTTAAAAAATGGCGAAGTTATTCGTTGGACAGATTTTACTGGTTTCAAATTAACTATAGCCAAATTATTCAAGTCTCCGAAACCTCTTAAAATCTATGAAATTAAAGTGGAAGATGATAAGGTCTTTGCTGAACTACCATACTAATAGAACTATGGATTATCATTTCAAAAATAAATATTTATAATTTCCATAATAAAAAAAATAGATTTAACCTACCCACTGAAATTGGATAAACCATACCTGAACAGGATTACTCCGCGGCTATAGGGCTGTACTGTTTTGATTTCTGCTAACAGGCTATTTTTACTCAGTGGGGTTACATTCTGGTATGAATCATAGGTTTGGAGCCCAATTACTATTTTTCCGGGTAGGAGGAAGTTATATATTGTGGCCCAGTTTTTTAAACCGGCTATGGTGTTATTGTAGTCACCTATATAGAGCATGGGGACTATGTAGTCACAGTAGGGTGCAATCAGGTAATAATACTGGTTATCATCCCACCTATCTGGTTTGGTGGAAATGGAGAAGGTTACTCCCTGAGTGTCCTGTCTCATTTGTTTAATCAGTGAAAGATTCTTGGGCATATCATATGTTTCCATATCCAGCTGAACTCCTATTTTCATATTTGCAACCTGGGATGCATGAGTAAAACCTGGAAATACCCAGGCATGAGTTTTTATACCAACAGCATCCGCCTTTGCTTTGGCATCAGGCAGTATGGTTAAGTAATTATCATTTCTCACCAGAACGTACACATCTGTAATCCCTGCACTTTTTAATTCTGAGAAGTTAATTTGAGATAAGGGTGTGGTACCGGGGTTAATATAGTAACCCACTATAAATCCAGTCCAGACTGGAGGGATATGGTACAATGAAGTTACCGGACTGGTGTATGGTACAGGCAGTCCTCCATTTGTGGCTTTAATGGTACTATAATTACCAGTTGCCGCTGCACAACCCATTGTCAGAGTTAACAGTATTATGAATGATAATATCCATTTGTTTTTAATTTTAATCGCCCTTTATATGTATTTAGATTTTTTTCAAGTAGTAACTATAGTCTAGATCCATAATTTTTTTTTAAAAAATTAACAAATATTTATCATTGTATTTTTTTGGGCTTATTCTATATTAAATAAACCCAATTCCTTTTAAAAGTAGAGTTAACCAGATTAAATACAAAGATATTCTCAGTATATGGATTTACAAAAATATATTTTGTATTTTAAGTTAATGCATTATTCGGGTATCCTTTCTTGGAACCAATGAATTGGGAAATATGAAATTAGAAGGATAACTCACGACATTAACCTATCCTAAAAGTTATATCACTTAATATACTTAATTAAAGGCATGAACAAATCAATTTTAACTTTCCGTGTATTTTTAATTTTAAATATAATTATATTAAGCACGATTCCTGCCGCCTCTGCATGGAGCTGGGATACTCACTCTCAGATCATAGACACTGTTTACCAGGGATTGCCCTCAGATGTTCAGAAAAACCTGAACCTGGAAGTCATGGAAAATGCATCAATAGTTCCAGATAAGGTTTTTAATGATAAAACATACCACAGCTACCCTAAAAGTTATGAAAAAGCCAAAACATGGTTAGATAAAGGGAAAGCTGCCTATGATGCTGGAAATTATCAGGATGCCAGTTACGATTATGGGGTTGCCTCTCACTACATATCTGACACTTTCTCTGCACCACACGGTGTGAGTAAGGAATCATCCTCTGATCACAGCAGTTATGAAAATCAGGGCAGTAAACTCAAACCCACTGCCACCTACAAAACTGGAGACTTAAAAACCTTAATGGAGAATGGTTACAACCAGGACGGGGTCAGCTGGAATGAATGGATGCAAACTAAAGACAAAAAAATTGTGCAGAATAACCTCAATGATGCAGCTTCTGTTACACTATCAGCTATCTCTAACAGTATAAACGTTAATGCCACTTCCAGTTCCACAACCAGTAACTCAAACATACTATCTTCGTTGTATGATTTCATAATGGGATTATTTTCTGGGCATAATAACTAAAAAAAGGTAAAGTGAATATTCATAAAATTATTAATTGTTTGTTATATCAATATAACACCAAGAGTGTTTTATTATAAATTTGAGATATCAAGTTTAATTTCATCAATAAAAATTTAAATAGGTGAGGTGAAATGGATATCTAAGAAATTTATTCTTGAGATCTCAATATATGATTTTTATATATTAAAATAACTGCACTTATTTATCTAATTCACTTTCAACTCTCTGAATCAACTTTAATGCCATTTCCACCACAAAATGGGCTTCAGAATTTGATATTGTTCCAGCGATATCATAAACAGCTCGATGTCTTTTACGGCGGATTCTATCCAGCAAAACAGAATAATCATCCCCCAAAACTATTTCGGTGAACCTTACCACTGCAATATGTGAGTTCTTACTTGAAGGCCGGTAACCCATGTGAAACATTAAAGCTCTGACTGATTGGAGCATGGAGTTATAAGCTATGTTAAAAGCCCAATCATTATCTTCATTTTTTAACATTCTAGTAGCAGTATCAACATCTCTATGAGCTAAATCCAGAGAATTTTCTACTCTTCGAGGGTCAGGTGGTAATTTTTTGATGAACCCCTCTTCTTCCAGTCTACTTAACATCCAATTCACCCACAATTATTATTTTTGGTTCACGGAGTATTTCCTTAATAAATGGATCCTTATTATCGATTTTTTCCTGGTATTCTTCATTGGATATTGTGATGTAATTTATTTCACGAGACAACTTTTTTTCTAAAGAGTTTAATTCTCGGATAAAATTCGCTTCATCAATAGATCCCACTATAAAAAGGTCAATATCACTATTCTGGTCTGCCTTCTGGGATGCAAAGGATCCATAGATAAAAGCTAAATTGATCGGACCCCATTTTTCAATATTTTCCTTTAATAATCTGGCAACACCTTCAGTTTTCATCACCATGCTGTAAAGTTCACTGTAAAGATAAAAATCCTTATTCACCCTGAAATATTTAAGATTCCCTGCTTTTCTACTTACTAAAAGACCCATATCCTCCAGGTTAGACAGTTCTCTCCTGACTGAGTTTATGTTTTCACTGATTTTCTTGGTAATTTCCCGGACATACAACTCATCATCGGGATTTAACATGAAAATGGTGATAATTTTACTCCGGGTGTTTGATGTGAAAAGTTTAGTTAGCATGAATAAAAAATGTATTCAATTGTATAAATAATTTATTCAACAAACCCATATCACTCAATAATACCATAACATAGTATTAATAATTTTTTATTTATTAATAATATATGTGGGGTTGTATTGTTGGCAAATGGTGCTTGCTGGTAAGTAAACATCAGCAGCAACACCTATACTTGCGATCAAACACTATCAATATAACAAGTAAAATTTTATTGGCATTACTAATCCGGATCAACAACTTACAATCAGCGCCCCACTGACTAATCTTAACTTTAGTTGCAGATCGCCGGTGATAAAATAACAGCCATGGTTCTTAAGATTTTAAAGTTCATCTACGTGTGATGTTCACCTTCCAGCATACTAACGTCAACCTTCACCAGAAAGTCAGTAAGTGAACTAACATTTAGAATCCTTTCATGAGGAGATGAAATACACCAGGTTCTCCAGAAGGATCCTGAATTTATCGAAGTGCATACATATCTACGTCGCATAGACTTCAACCAGATCACAACCAGGCCTCTTTTTGGGTAGGTAGGCATATCATAATCTGCCCTAATCCTTAGTTTCAGCCTTAACTATAGTTTTAGCATAAACTTCTTAGCAAATGCATGACCAATGTTTTTGTTTTTTTCCTGATATCCATTATCATTTATATCTGTGAAGTTCATTAATATTATTGTCACAATTTTAATACCAAAAAATAATAAATTACAATCACATTTAATGAAATGGGGGGCTATTAAATAGGTAAAAAAAGACTCATTGAAAACATTTTCCCACTGGACTTAATCAGTGACGAAACCCGTAAAGAAAAGGATGGCCGTCCACCCCTTTTTGGCATACATCACTGGTGGAACCGTACACCATTAACTCTCGCCAGGGCCATGGTCCTGGCAGCACTTTTACCAGAAGACTTCCCCCTCAATGAATTTCAATCCTTAATGGGACTTGAAGAGTCTAAAGTAACCGGATCGGATGAAAATTCTACTCAAAAATTAGAAAAACCTCAAAAAAGAGCTTACAATCATAATTTAACCAAGGAAGAAGTTCAAAGATTAAAAAGTATTTATCAAGAGGATTTAGGTGTTGATAGGCCCCTAATTTTAGATCCATTTAGTGGGGCGGGTAGTATTCCCTTTGAATCCCTTAAGATTGGATGTGATGTTTTATCTGGTGATTACAGTCCCCTGGCCTGTTTGATCCAGCAGGCAACCATCGAGTATCCTGCCAGATACAGTAAGAAACTGTGGCTGGATCTGGATGAAACTTTTAAAAACATAATTAAGGAAGCCTTTGATTCTCTTAAAGAGTTTTACCCCCAGAACAATGGGCAGGATGTGGCAACATACCTCCACGCATGGGTTGTCCGTTGCCCGGAGTGTGGTTTTCAAAATCCCCTGGTAAGCCAGTGGTGGCTGGCAAAGCGCCGCAAGAAAAGAATATACTTGGATTACACCATCCATAAAGACCAGATAAAATTCACGATTAATAATGAAGGCACACCACCACAGGGTAATATATCCGGGGGAGAGGCACAATGTCTTAAATGTAACGAAACATTAAGCGGAAATTACATTCTCCGTGAAATAATGCAAAACGAGGATGAAATGCTCCTGGCCACAGTCACCTTAGGGGAAAATGGTAAAAAGTACTCATTACCCACCAGTGAAGATTTGAAAGCTATGGAAAAGGCCAGAGAGATTAGTAAAGATATTGATGATTACATTCATATTCAGGATTTACTCCCACTGGATGAAATTCCCGATGATATTAGGGGAAAAAACAATGTGAAACCGTACCTCAAGTACTGGCACAAACTCCTGAATCCACGGCAAAAAATATTGTTCAGCAATCTTATTGAATCCATCAAAGAATACAGTGATTCTGAAAAAAGTGACTATCAAAACAATAATTCTAGAAAAAGTAACTCCACATACCGTGCTTCCGTAACTGAAGAAGCAGATTACACCAGAGCGGTGATAACTTACCTTGCATTTATGGTGGGTAAACATATTAACCGAAACTGTCGGTCTACCCGGTACAACCGGAAACTGGAAAACATCACTGGAACAGTTTCACAACCTGGAATTCCTTTACTGTGGGATCACACCGAAACCAACCCATTTGTAACAAGTTCAGGCAGCTTAACTGTTATAAAAGATGAAATCTTAAAGGGTCTGGAGTACTCAGAAAACAGTATACTTAAAAGTTCAAATATCCTCAAAAGTTCAATCCCTAATCCAAGTGTAAATGGTCTGAAAAGTTCAATGCATAACCCAGGTAAAGGTGGTCTGGAAACTTCAATCCATAACCCCGGTACAAGTGGTCTGAAAATCAGGAATGAGTCCATTCTCCAGTCCAGTTTCAAATCACCACTGATTGTAACCCACATACCCTACAGGGATGATGTGCAGTATGCAGAGATGAGTGACTTTTTCTATGTTTTTGAAAAATCTGCCCTAGGTTGCTGCAGTGATCTGCCCTCAGAATCCCCTAAAACTGAGGATCTTTCCATCAGTGGGATAAGATCCACTGAATACTTCAACTACTTATTCCAGGAATCATTACAAAAACTCCATTCCTTGCTTACTGATGAGGGATTATTGGTTCTTTATTTCCAACCGGAAAACTTTAAATCATGGAAACATCTTTTAGGGGTGTTGCTGGAATCTGGTTTTAAGATAACCGCCCTCTGGCCTATCCATACCCAGGAACCCAGAAATCCTATACTTGCTGATTTTGCTTCTTTCAAGTCATCCCTGATTGTGGTAGCCCGTAAAAGTAATGTAAACCCTGAAAGAAAAGATAACACCTATGGTGTAAGAAAAAGTAACAACAACAGTACAGTAAACCATAACAACAAATGTGAAATATTTTCCATTGAAAATCTCGTTAAAAAGGTAGATCCTGAATCCCTGGAAAGCCGGATCAAAGAATTCTGGGATTATGGTCTCCGGGGAACAGACCTCACCATTTCTCTGGCAGGATACATTTTAAGCCAGGATGATGATATTTCTGGAGAAATTCCATCAATTAAGAGAGCAAGAGATAAAGAGACTAATCCTAATAATGGAAATCTTAATTTAGTTGATTTATTAACTGTTTCTCAACAAAAAATCATGCACTGGGTTCTCAATCAATTCACAACAGAATATGAAGATATGGATACACCCACCAGGTTTTACCTCTTCTGCCGGCTGAGCGGATTGGATGGGATGAGTGTGGATACTGCTAATTTAATACTCAAAACATTGGATATGAATCTGGAAACTATTAAAAGAGCAGGATTTATCAAGATGATTAAAAAAGGCCGCAAGAAGGGGTTGAAGATCCTCCAGTTCCATGAAAGGCTAGATATAAACATTGAATACCAGATTGATGCTGCCCATATAGCTTTGAATCTTTATGAGATGGTGGGAATCAGTAAAGTTCAATCATTCCTCAAAAAGAATCCAGATAAAAACTATGTTAATATCATTTCCACCCTATCAAAAATAGGATTTAAGGATTTAGAACAGGAATTATCCGAGGGTATCATAAATTCCAGGGATATCGTGGAAAAAAGCATAAGAGATTCACTTATTTAAATCTTATTAACAGTTTAACAATCTTATTAACAGTTTAACGATTTCGTTATAATCCCTTTATTTTCCTTGTAATTGACATATTTACTTATAATTCTTATATTTACTTATATCCCCGTAGCCTAATCTCTATATTACATTATTATCTCTTTATTTGCTTTATAATCCTTTTAATCTCTTTATATGTTCCTGTGCATCGGTAATTAGGTCCATGTTCAGTACCGGTGATATGTTCTCGGCCTTGAGGTTTCCCCTTCGCTGGGAACTGATTTCCACAGTCTTTTCATAACACAGGGTTGCATCATCATATCTTTCTAACCGCTCCAGTGCCTCTCCCTTACTGAACCATGCTATGGAATGGTCTTTTTTAATGTAGATCACCACATCAAAGCATTTTATTGCCGCTTCATAGTTCCGGGTGGCAAACATTGCCCCGCCTTTATACATCAGGGCATCTATATCATCCGGTTTAATTTCCAGTAATTTGTTAAAATACTTTACAGCCTCATTGTAATTACCGTTTTTTAGTTTATCATAACCTTTTTGAGTGTATTGGTTTGTAATGATTTGGGATACTTTCTTACCTGTTATCTTGGTTCCCAGGTCATGTGGATCGATCTTCACTGCCTCTTCAAAGACCTTGTAAGAATTCTCATAATCACCCAGATAAGCCAGGGCTAATCCTTTGTTGTTTAAAATATCTAAATTGGAAGGTTGAATCTCCAGGGCTTTATTATAACAGGAAAGGGCCTGTTTATATCCTTTGATCCGTTCCATTGATTTTTTATTTTTTATCATCTGAATGATGGCGTTTCCCTTGTTGTTCAGGGCTTCTGGAAAATCTGGATGGATCTTCAGGGCCTTATCATATAGTTTAATGGCCGGGGAGTACTTTTTCTTATGATAAAGAGCCAGTCCCCTGTTGTTAAACTGTTGGTAATCAGTTTCAAGATCTTCATCCATTGGTTGGAATTTTCTCATTACCTCATCATGGGTTTTAACGTACTCTAACTTTCCTCCACACTGGCATTTTATAAAATCCTCCAGTTTTTCCCCTTTTTGTAATACGTAGTACCCATGACATTTATCACACTGTAAATAACCACCATTTAACTTCTCGGATTCATCTTCATTCCAGTCCTGATTTTTGTTTAGATTCTCACTATGGGTTTCAACGTACTCTAACTCGCCCCCACATCTGCAGTTTCCAAAATCATTTATAGATTCTCCTTCCTGCAGTATGTAATAACCTTTACATTCTTTGCATAGTACGTACTTCATTCAAATCCTCTTAAATGATGGTTGAAGTCTATTTATCTGTTTTAGATTTCCTATAATCTAATATTAGTGTTTCCCCTAAATATACACTTTCTCCAGTATCATTTGTTATTATTATAATAATATAAATAGTATCAGTGACAATATTGATGTGCATGTTAAAAATTAGGGGGAGGTGATAATGTGCAAAAGAACATGCGAAAGGGAATTGTTTTTATTTTAATGACAGTAGCATTAGCTATAGCTTTCTCTGGCTTTGTAACAGCTGCAGAACCAGCTAATAATGATACTTCGTCATTAGATACCCAATCTAACATGGCAGATAACCCTCCACCTGCAGAATCTGATACGCAAATAGATGAACAAACAACTACTAACCAACAATCAACCAATACCACTAATTCATCATCTTCCATTCCAGATCCAGATGTTGGTGTCACTATTGATGCCTACAATTCAACTTTCAATCCAGCTAACTATCTGGGTGGAGAGACTTATAACCCAATAACCACCGCCCATGATGGGGATACAGTCTGGTTAGCAATATATGTTTACAACAACGGCCCAGAACCTACTTCTGGTGTTAACGTTGCTAACATCTACAACGTGCTAAGCTCTACTGATTTCACCCTGAATAACTGGCAGACCTGGTACTTTGATGGAACCTGGCATATTTCAACTTCAGTATGGAACCCAGATTCTGGCATATGGACTACAGAAACGTTATATCCAGAAGATACTCTTAATGAGATTACTACACAGTACCTCTTCATTAATGCCACCATACATGGAACTGACAATCTGGTTAACAACACAGTAACCAAGTTAACACCACTTCCCAAAGATGAGGGAGGTAGTGATCCTAACCAGTTAAACGACCAGGCCAGTGCACTGATACAATTAATTCCTGATGCTCAAACCAGTGTCTGGAAATGGTACAGTGATGTTACTGGAGATCATCCAGATTTCCCTGGTTACAGCACCTTAAGGTATCTTGATACCGCATATCTCTACCTGAAAGCCAATAACTATGGCCCTGATAATGCCACTGGCGTGATTGTCACTGATGTTATACCTGACGCACTTGCTGTGGACTTATCCAACATTAAGGTAAGTTATAACAATCCATTTACCTGGGTGGATCCAAGTGGAACAGTGAACTTTGACAATAGTACTAACACAATTACCTGGAGAATTGGTGACCTGAACCTTGGTGATGAATTCTACCTGCAGATACCTATTCAGGTGGTTAAAAGCAACACCACATTCACCAACACCGTGACCCTGAATCAGATCACTCCCACATCAAAACCAAACTTGCAAACAGACAGCAAAACTCTTACAGTGCCACCTTTAGATGCCCAGACCAGTGTCTGGAAATGGTACAGTGATGTTACTGGAGTTAATCCAAGTTACCCTGGTTACACCACCTTGAATTACCTGGACACTGCTTACCTCTACCTGCAAGCCTATAACTACGGCCCTGATGTCGCATCCAACGTTGTATTAACCGATGTGATACCCACCTCTTTAGGTGTGGATGTTTCCAACATCAAGGTAAGTAATGGATGGCCGTTTAACTGGGTGAGCCCTGCCGGTTCAGTGAACTTAATTGGAAACACCTTAACCTGGTCAATTGGGACCCTGAACAGTAATGGTAACTATTACCTCCAAATACCTGTACATGTCTTAAAAAGCAACGTTACCATTAATAACACTGTAACTGAAACCCAATCAACTCCAACATCTGAACCATCATGGCAAACTGCCAGCAGTTCCATTAACATTCCACCGGCAGCAGATGTGTCCATCGCTAAACAGTTCACCGATGCAAGTGGTAATCCTATTACCACTACTTGGTACGGAGCTAATATCACTGGTGTGATAACTGTTACCAATCATGGACCAGACGGTGCCAGTAACGTGGTTATGACTGATACCATGCCGGATAATCTGGTGGTTTCAACCAGTTCGGTTTTAACCAGTTACAATAATGGAGCAACATGGATAAGCAGTGACCCCAATGTGAGCTGGGTTTTAAATCAGCTCACCTGGAACATTGGAAACATGACCAGCGGTGCTAATTACCTGTTGAAATTCAATGGAACCGTACCCGTACATCAGGGTACCATCAACAACACCGCCAATGTAACTACCAGTACATACTATCCAACCCATCTCCATAACAGCAGCACTGCATCAGTAGATGTGGTTATGGCTGCTGATATGGGAGTAATCAAAACTGTGGATGATATCACTCCAGCTATTGGGCAGATCGTTACCTACACCATTGTGGCTACCAATTATGGCCCTGAAAATGCAAGTGATGTGTGGGTTTATGATTTACTCCCAGAAGGTGTGACTTTCCTCAATGCAGTTGCATCCCAGGGTGAATATTTTGTTACTGGTGCCAATGCGGGATGGTGGCATGTGGGTGTTTTAAACAACACTTTATCGGCTGTTTTAAACATCAACTGCACTGTTGATCCTGCACTGGGATCCATGGTGACTAACACTGCTGTGGTAGGTTCTGAATTATTTGATCAGAACATGGCCAACAACATGGGCAGTGCTACTTTCCTGGAACCTGTTGCAGATTTAGATCTGACAGTAGCTACCAGCAATCCTATGCCAAAAGTGGGTGAACAGTTCTGTTACACAGTAACTGTGACTAATGATGGACCAAGTAATGCTACAAATGTGATTATAAGTGCCCCTATTCCTGCCGGTTTAACTTTAAATAACTGGTGGGCAAGTACAGGTACCTATGCCAATGGTCTATGGAATATCGGAACAATCCCTAACGGTACTAGTGCAGTGTTAAAACTCTATGTTACGCCTACAGCAGCTGTTGCAGGTAACCGAGTTCCTTTCACCGCTACTATTACCTCGCTGGATCAGTACGATCCCATAATACCATACTCTGCAAGTGTAAATGTACAGATACCAAAGGAAAATGCAGAAGTAAGTGCTAAAACCGTGCCAATGCAAGCCACTGGTACACCTTTAGTCCCTCTCGCATTAAGCGCCTTATCTATCCTCACAGGACTAGCAGTTAGTAGAAGGAGATAAGAAAAACTTATTTCCTTTATTTTTTATTTTTTTAAAAAGTATATCCTATTTAAATAAATTTTACCCAGACTGTTCTATGAATTGGTGATTTTTCAAGTTTTATTGTACGTTTTTATGACGTATATGGAGTTTTTAATGATTAACAATTTTTGAATATTTTTGTTATTGTAATATAACAAAAAATTGTAATTAATTTGATTTTGTAATATTAATGATTTTAAGTAATTTCTGTTATATTAATCCAACAAAATGGTTTATACTATTTTAAAATATTTTTTATACTAAAAAGAGCCATAAATAGGATTACATTAATACATATTTAACAATTTAGGGGTGTGGGAATGAAGGTTAATTACAAAACAATCATAATAATGTTAATCGTGGCATTGAGTGTCGTTATGGTATCTGGTTGTACTTTTAACGGTTATAAAACGTTTGATAAAGATGGTTTGTCTCTGCAGTATCCTGGAAACTGGACTGAAATCAGTATCCCCATAACTGATCAGAACATGGCCAATCAATCTGGTTTTAACATAACTGGAGTGTTCATTGATGGCCAATCCATCAACAATTATACATTCATCATGGAAATTGCAGTGGCCAATATCACAGATAGCAACCTCACAGCAGCAGCCGATAAGTTGAACAACAATTACATAATCAAAGAAGCCAATACAGCCCCATATATTAACAGAACAACAGTTAAAAACGGTTATGAAGCTATTGTTTATACCTACAATGGAACTGGAGCTTCTTCAAACTTAACAGTATATGAAACTACCTATGTTTTCACCAAAGACAATAAAACGGCTTACTACATTATATTTGCAACCCCCAGTAACAATACCAGTCAAAATCAGCAAATAATACAGAATATCATGGATTCTGTTACCATAAAATAATCAACGGAATTAAGAGTTTATCCTAAAATCAAAAACTAGGATAATCTCCAATCATTCTTTTGATTTGATCTCTCTTTTTTTAATTAGTTATCCTTGAATAAATCAATCTTAACTCAAATTAAAATAGAATATCCCTATACATATTACTAAATTCTAATACTTGTCTTTAAGCTAAATCAGATTTACTGTACTTTTTAAACGCTCCCAAACGCAGGGCCAATTCCACATCTAACTGAAGGTAATGAACATCATTTATTATCATGTTCAAATAGTTTTCAATATTTTCTTCTAAAATATCCCCCTTATCTGAAATCCGGTCAATTGTAACCGGGGGTAAAATAACATTTTTCTCAACAGATAAAGCTATTTCTCGCAGGGCACTGGTTAACTGTTCTGAGTATCTTGTGATATCTTTAATCGATTCTCCAGACTCAAGTAATGATCTGGCTTCGGTTAGATCTGAGGATAACTTACGGTTTATAACACCCAGTTCCCTGAATAGACATATATCTTCTCCCACATCCTGAAAGGTATCTTCAACTTTCCTCAGGGATGATTCCAGGTTCTTTTCCTCAAGTAAATATTTTCTATAACTTTTAGAAATTATTCCATCATTAGTATCGTCAAAACTTGCCTGGAATATGTTTTCTGCAAATTCGCAGTTGGCGCGGATGTTTTTAGCGATCTGTTCCGGGATGTTCACAGCTTGCTTACCTGGCCAGATCAGGTAAGCACAGCAAAATGCAATGATTCCACCGAGGGTTATGTCAATGACTCTGGCTAGGGCATTTCCCCAGAGAGGCCCGGTGGGCCAGGTTAAGGCCACAAAAACAGTTATGGCCATGAGTGATAGTCCCATATAATTTGGGAAAAATGCCCTGAAGAAAAACAGCATCAGGAAACCCAGCAGTAGGAGGATGTCATGAGGAAAAATCAATCCCATAATTAATACCAGTATAATTGCCAGGAAATTGAATAAAACCCTGGATATGAAGTTGTTAATGGTGCTGGTTACATCCGGCTTCATTATGATCAAAATACCCATGGTAATCCAGATAAAATCCCTATCATGGTAGGGTGATAAGTACACTGCCAGGAGCCCCAGGGTGAGAGCTAATGAAAATCGCAGAACATGGTGAATGTACATATTATTCAGATTAAAGTTTGCAGCAATCACTTCACTGAGCCTGTTGCGTGGTGAGGAAAATGATTTTCTAGTAACCGTAGGATACTCCACTAATAATGATTCATTTGCTCGCTTCAGTAAAAATCTGAGCCTAATCAATAAGTTTATAGGGTTAGTTCCCTCAAAAACAGAATTATTTTTAGATTTATTTTTATATTCAGATCCTTTCTCTACTTTTTCAAGTTCCAGATGAACTGAAGTTAAACCAACCTGCCCTGGAGTACCGGTAATGTGAGATGCGATTTTTATACTGGCCTTATCCACAGAATCCATGAAACCATGGTATAGTAGCTGTGATTGGCATTCCATAGTAGATATGATAAGTTTACTGTAAGTTCGGTATCGGGTTAAATATGTTCCAATCTTTAAAAGATTGTAATCCCTCTCATCAAGCAGTAATCCTGACAGGGCCTGCCTGGTTGACAAGACCCTTTCCAATGAAGTTTCAGGTAGGAATGTTGTGGAAATCATCCGTAAGATGTCGGTTTTTCTTCCCAGTGCCCGGGGAACCAGGAGGATACTGGCAACAAGGAATGATAAAATTATATAAAGCAGCCATTCACGGATATTAACTGTCTGGTTAATGAATATAACCGAGAATATGTAATTAATAAATATTAGAAAGCCCAGTGAACCTGCGGTTTCACTGAAAATGAACAGGGAGGAGGAGAAAAATGCCAGGATAATGGTGAATAAAAGGAAAACCGGTAGGCTTGAAAGAGATAAAAATGAACATATGAAGGCTAGAAGTGTTAAAAAGAATCCCAGTAACGTTACCTGTATAATTTTACGGAAGGGTAAGGGTAGGTCAATAATTATAGTGGCATTGAGGGTTATAAGCATTATTAACTTAGTTCCATCTCCTAATCCCGTTAATTGAGCTATTATAACCGCCAGAAAAATTAGTAAAATTGATTTTATAGCCTTTCCCCACTCTATGGGGCCAGTGGGTTTTGAAGGGAGTTTCCACCGGCTAGTGAAATTTTTCTTTTCCATCCTATCACCGAATAATTTTGAGTATAGAAATTTTAAAGATTTTATTAATTTAATAAGAGCCTCTTAGATACGAATCTGACTAAAATACTATTTTTTATCTATTAAAAATATGATATAAATAGGAATTATTAAAGGATTATTTTTTTCCATTTCAGAGAAACTCTCAAATCTGATCACTTTTATAGGATGGTAAATTATTTTCTTTAATTTTGAAATTTGGGAAATGCAATAAAGAAACAAAAATCATTCTTCCAATTGTAATTTCCAAAAAAGACTGGATTACTACACAAGAAAACTTTAAACAATTGAAAAATGGTGAAAATCTATCTGAAATTTATTTTGAAGTTAATGGCTAATTTTTTTTAAAGTTCATGTGGAGATGATCAGTTTAATATGACTTCAATTTTTTGAGGATTTTTGGTCATTAAATGTATTAGAATGTGTTTAAATCCAATACATTATCATGCATTTATTTTTATTAGATATTAAAGTATAATTAAAATATAATGGGCATATTAAGGATCAATTAAGATCCGTTAACTATATAAATAATCAAAACATAGCATAACAACATACAAATAACCTTGAAGTAGTTTAAGACAAAATAAGCTTTAATGTGTCCTGAATTTTTACAAAGTTGGATGTGGCTGCCAAAGTCATCTCCCACTCCCAAAAAACGTTTATCATATTCTGATTACAATGAGAAAAGAAATAACTTTAGAAATGGATCCAGAACTACTGGAAAAGATTGAATCATCACCATTTAAAATGGAAGATTTGTTTGATTTAGCTTGTATTTTATCTATTGAGACAAATTCCATTATTAAATTACGTGAAATTCATCAAAAAAAGCTCAAAATGAAATCAAAAATAAGGCAAGAACAAAATGAAATTTATCATGATTTGGAAAAAGCCAGAAAAGACAAATCTTTAATTTTGAATAAGTATAAAGGCTTTTATCATAATATGCCCCTGTTTGAAGCTGTGGTTGATGAGAATGATCCAGATTTATTTATTGTTGAAGAATCTGAATACAGTTACCGTATTGATCATGTTAACTTTTTAATTGATAGTTGCTTATCAGAAATTCAGTTTATGGATAAGTTTGATGAATAAGATACTGTTTCAATTATGGAACTAATTTTTTAACCTAACTTTACTGAAAAAAATTCAATTATTACAATTACTCCAAACTAACGCGATTTAGTCAAACAATAGTAATGATTCATAGCAATAGCAAGATTTAAAATTGTTTAATATTTAATAAGCTGATAAAATAGTCAATATTAGGGTTTTTTATCATCGTATAATTTATTAACGATCTTTAACAAACCTAATCTTTTAAAAAGAGTTACAAGAGTAAAAATACCTCTTAAGAACAGAATTATGACATAAACAACTTCAAAAAATATTAAAATAAATATTAACACTTAGAGAATTTGGTATAATCCAAATTGTAATGATAACCAATATTTTTATTTATAAATTTTATATGCTGCTTCTCAACCAAAATATAGGCTCCCTAAATTTTTTTTAGAATTTTAAAATCATATACTCTATAACAAAGTGATTTAAATCTTTAATAATGGAATAAATCTACATGAATTAATAATTTATTAGTCTTAGATAGTATCTTCAATAAGAGATGTATAATATGGTTATATAAAAACTAGGTGAAGATAGAATCAAAAGTGAAGCCTAAACTGGTTATCTTTTTCCAGTTACTAGATTTATTATAGAAATAAGATAATGTGTGCGATCAGATTGATTTATCTAATATTCTAGGCATTATTTCTTCCAATTTCTTTTTATTCTCAATATACCTGGATGCAATTGTTTCAAGACCATTGGATGAGTGAATATCATCAATATCATGAAACAGGATGTCTGCACCTTCAAAAACCGGTTTTAAGTTGGGATTATAACTGGCATAATCTGGAAGTATCTCCTGGTGAGATACTTTAGCTTCCATTACAATATCATGTATCTTTAAGGCCAGATCATCAATTTGAGTCTCTCTTTCTTGGGGTGTTCTGGAGGGCATGTAATGGGAGATGAATCTGTGGGTTTGGAAAGCTGGGAAAAAATGCATGGCCCCATAATCATCATCTGGACTACCATATGGACTTCTAGTATCTGTTCGGATTCCAATAACAAATTTACCCATTAATTTCCCGTAGGATGCTTCCACAACCATCCCCTCATCCAGAGGTTCATCAAGATTGGCCAGAATAACATCACTACCTTTAAGTAAAACCCCCATATCGAGGTAATAAATCACAGTTGAAACTGCAGAATTTATCTGACCAGCAGGGACCATCCCACTGAGTACTTCTTTCAAGTTCCCAAATTCAAAACCATCTCTCTGGGGAAAATTAGTCTTATAACCCAATTTTTCGAGTTTTTCCACTAATACCGAGTTGAAATAGGTTTCCCTCCCGTTAAATAGGGCAGCTGCAGGATAAATTACAGTTTTAGCTTGCATGGTAATCTTTTAACCCTGAATTTAATAATATATTTTTTTATCGAAATAACAAATTTTATCTAAATACTAAATATGTTTATCTAAATACCAAACTATGATAATTCCCTGGAATTACTGTTCCTGATTGAGTTTCATGGTTTCTAACTGTTTGGCACGATTTTTAAGGCCCAATGTCAACAGCATCATACCCACTGCTAAAAAAGCAATTAAAATATAAGCTGATTGGTAACCAGTTAGCTTATCCGCCTGAGATCCTATTACTGCACCTACCATGGCACCACCGACCAGCTGCCCTGCACTGGCGTTGAAATTTATCAGAGCCTGACCTGCAGCCCGTTTATCTGCTGGGCTTTCGGTTAACATGATGTAACGCAGGGGAGATCCAAGCACAGTTGCCAGGCCCACTCCAATCACCACACCAGATAGTATGAACAGGTAAAAGTTACTGGCAAAGAAGCTTAACATGAATAATCCCACCGCCAGAGTGAATGTACCAACAAACATAACCATTTTCGTACCGAATTTATCAAGTAACCGGCCAATTACCGGGGCACTGACTCCAAGGGCCAGGACAAGGGGTATAACCATTAAACTGGCATTGGATGTGGTCAGTGCTAGTGCTACCACAGCCAGGGCAGGCATGAATACAATGGCAGTTTGACATAAACCAGTTCCAATGGCAATGCTGGTGGCTATTTTCACCTCTAAACTTTTATACAGATCAATCTCGATTACTGGATCAAGAGCATTTCTCTCCACTTTCAGTAAAAGTGGTAATAATATTACAGAGAACGCCAGGAATGGCCATACATAAAGGGATAATACGCTGCTGGTGAAGTTAGCAGTATCGATCTGGTTAACACCCACTGCCAGGGAGCCAACCATCAATGCGAAAACTACAGTGCCTTGCCAGTCAAACCTAACATTTGCCTGTCTTTTGGTTACGGGTAATATGTAAAAGCTTAAAGCAATGATAACTGCGGCTATTGGTATGTTAATGATGAATAACCATTGCCATCCATAATTAAGGAGTAATGCTCCAAGTATTGGTCCTAAAATTCCAGATAAACCCCAAACAGAACCAATTATTCCCAGTGCTCCACCTCTCTTTTCCGGGGGAAAGGTGTCCCCTATAAATGCACTGGCCACCGGGAATATGCCCCCTGCCCCGAACCCCTGAATAGCCCTACCAATTAGCAACTGTTCAAAGGAGACGGAAGTAACGGTTATCGCCGACCCCAGGGCAAAAATGAAAATATCAAGGACATAAATACTTCTCCTACCATAAATATCAGACAATTTAGCCATTAAAGGCGTGCCGATCATGAAAAACAGGATGTATATTGCGAATATCCAGGAAACCAGTCGTTCGTTAACACCAAACTGTCCCTGGATTGCAGGAAGTGCTGGACCCACGATCCCTATATCCAGGGACCCCATGAAAACACCAATGAAAATTAGAATTAAAATTCTATTTCTGTGCCGTTTATCCATATGTTTAATTATGGAACTTCAGTTTAAAAAAATATACCATTTATGCCGATGCCCAATAATTAGCCTAGGACCATTAATTAAAATAAAAGTATTGAGTTAAAAAAAGGATTGAAAATTTTATCAAAAGGAATATGATTGATAAAAGTAAAGATCCAAGCTGAAAATTCAACTTAATAAATTATGTATTCAATTAAAATAATCTTAAATACGCTTTTATTACTGATTTATTAATAATTTGGAACGTAAATTTACATTGAAGATTTGTTTTATTAATATAAAAATCCATAATTATCTATAGAAATTTTAAAAAGGGAGATTAATAGCTGAAAATCCATCATTAATGATGAAAAAGATTTTGTTGTTAATTTCTGAGAATTATTTATGGTTCCATTAGACTATGCTAATTTGGAAATAGATGTATTTAGTTTGGAATTATTGTTACAGGAATGAAGCGCTTACTGTTGGTATTAGTATGAAATACTATGATGAAATTATTTCCGGAAAACTTCGTCTTCAATTAGAAAAGGAAATCATGGATTGGCCTGATGTTTCCACGAAAAAAATGTTTGGCTGTCCCTGTTATATGGTAGATGAGAAGATATTCGTCTTCTTAGTAACCAATGGAATAGTTATCACTCAATTAAAACCCGACGAACTAAAAGGTCTCCAGAAACTGACCAACACTCTCTATTTCCAGGCAGGGAAGAGGACGGTTAAAAAATGGACAAAAATTACAGTGACCAGTGAAGCAGAATTAATGCAACTATTACCATATATTAAAATGAGTTACAACTCTTTAATGGGTGATTAATTATAATAGTAGGGGTAAAAGATGGAAAAAAGTGATAAATCAACAGTGATCAGCCATTTGGATCCGCGACTGGTCCGTAGAATCCGGATTTACACTGTGGTAATGCTGGTTATGTTGCTGGTGATAATATTTGAAGTCCTTCAGGGCGCCTACACCATTGCCTGGGCTGCAGGAGGAATACTCATTGGCCTGGGAATTGGGACACTGGTTAGCCGTATGTACCGCCTGAACTGGGATGAAGACACCAACCAGGTTATTGGCAGGATCGACTGGATTGGAGGGGTGATCCTGGTCTGTTACCTGGTTTTTGTATTCACCAGAACCCATTATCTTTCTTACTGGATCCAGGGTACTCCCTTACTGGGTTTGATCTTCAGCCTCACTGCTGGTACCATGCTGGGCAGGGTGCTGAGTACTGAACACGGTATAAAGAAGATACTCAAAACCTGGGATATTCTGGGAATAAAGAACAAACCGGACAAAAATGAAGAGTAAATAATAAAATTTATTATACTAAAATCCTCCTTATGAAATTAATGATATTAAAAAAATATAGCCATTTACGGATAAAAGATCCATTTACGGATTAAAGATTATTCAAAGAATTAAAGCAAAAAAGAATTAAAATAAAATTATTCATTAAGAATTAAAGGAATAATAGAAAATAAAGTGATATTAGTTAAGAATTTAAAGAGTGTCCATTTAGTAATTGAAAAAATAATCACAATTAACAGGGGTGTGATTAGATGTTGGATTTTGGTTTGACTGATAGTAAAAATATGGAAAATTACGAGACCAAGTTCTTAAATGAACTGGAGTCTGGTGACCAGATAAGTGGTGAAATTGTAATTGGAGAGTTTCAAAAAAGTCCCATGGGTAAAAGGGAAGTTGCAGAGTTCTATGTTATAATAACCGATAAGAAAAAACTCAATAAGTGGGTCTGTGAATTTGTAACCCCATATTATCCAGAAACTGATAATATCTATGGTGAAAATGGTGGCCTGTTTTATACCTTCATTGATAGCCTGAACCATGTGGTGAATAAAACGCCCTTAAACTGGCAGGAAAATTATTCTGTGAATTTCAGCAGGTTCAGGAAAACAGTTAATCAGCACATTTCAAGCATCACACTAGAAGCAGTTTCCTCGGTTAATTCTGATGCCAAAACCGTTAATTTAATGGTTAAAGATGCCATGGTTAAAACCGAATCTAAAGAACAAAGCCCGGCAACTATTTATGATCTGGCACAGGAAGACCCCATAATCCTAATGGCTTACTCACATCTGCGCAACAAAGGTGACAGGATAACTGTGAAGAACATTGCTTTTGAACTGAAATCATCCATGGATGATGGTAAGATAACTGAAAATGCCTACAAAACTGCCCTGGACCAACTGCACCGGTTGAAGCCATCTGTTGATTTCCAATAAATTTTATATCTTGATCATGATTAGTTAAAGCACTCAAAATTTACAATCCAAAAACAAAAAATTGCAACCTATAAACTAATCATTTACCATCTCCATTAACTGCCTTTATTTTATTTGAAAACTAACAAGAAAAGATAAAAATGGATTTTACTCATTACAGTATTCTTTTTAAATTTTGAAAAGTTTCTATTTTAATTGTTAACAGCCTCATACGTAAGAATATAGTGCTAAAATAAACTTTAATAAGCACTCTTAACCTGTTCAGCCTTACTTTTAAGCCCTGCAGCAATTAGGGTCATTACAATAGCCACAACCCCTATAAAGATGTATGCATACTGGTATCCAACCAGTTCCCCAGCATAGGATCCAATGAATGCTCCCACTAGTGCTCCTCCTACCAGCTGCCCTACACTGGTTATGATATTTAAGAGGGCCTGTCCTGATGCTCTTTCAGAGGGTGGGCTTTCCACCAGCATTATGTAACGGGGTGGAGAGCCTATGGTGGTGCTCATACCCACACCAATCAGGATACTGGCTAATATTAATATGTAAAATGTTTCGGCGAATATACTGGCTGTGAAAAGTCCAACTGCCATTGCTATAGACCCAATAAGCATAATATTCCTGGAACCGTAATTATCCAGGAGTCGGCCAATAACTGGAGCACCCAGTGCCATGGTCAGGACCAGTGGTACTAACATGAAACTGGCGGCCTGTGATGAGAAGGTTAATGCAGTGATTACAAAGGCAGGAATGAAAACAGTAGAAGCCTGTACCAATCCAGTACCAACCATTATACTGTTAACCAGTCTAACTTCCCTGCTCCTGAAAAGATCAACCTGGATTAATGGATTGGTGGCATTTTTTTCAATCTTCCAGAGTAATGGAAGCAGCACCACACTTAAAACCAGATAGGGCAGGACATCCTGTGACATGATGCTGCTGGTGAAATGGTTGGTGTCAATCTGGTTGATACCATAGGCCAGGAATGTCACCAGAACACCCAGTACAATTATACCTCTCCAGTCAAAGGTGATTTCATGGTTTCTCTCACCACTGGGAAGGATGTAGAAACTTCCCAGTATTACAGCGATGGTTATGGGTAAGTTGATGATGAACAGCCACTGCCAACCATACTGCAGGAGTAGGCCTCCCAGCAGGGGCCCCATTACACTGGACCAACCCCACACTGAGCTGAGGATTCCCAGGGCACCTCCCCGTTTTTCAGGAGGGAATATATCTCCAATAAAGGCATTGGCCACCGGGAATATTCCACCAGCACCCAGACCCTGAATAGCCCTCCCAACTAGGAGCATTTCAAATGAGAATGAAGTTATGGTTACAATAGAACCAATGGTAAATAAGAGGATGTCCAGGATGTAAATAGCTTTCCTACCATATATATCGGATAATTTGGCCATGACCGGTGTTCCCAGCATGAAGAATAGTATGTAAATGGTGAACACCCAGGAAAGGAGTCTGTCATCCACTGTGAAAAATGATTGAATACTAGGGAGTGCCGGGCCCACGATCCCGATATCAAGGGAACCCATGAACACACCCACAAAGAGGAGAATAAGTATACGATTTTTACCCTGATCTTCCATAAACACCGTTTTAATTTTAAACTTAAAAAAAGTTTTTTAAAAAATGAAATTACTCACTGAATGAAATTAATGCTCTCTCATTAAATGAAATTAATTTCCTCACTGAAATGAAATTACTCCTTCACTGAATATTATTGTTTCAATTTTATTTATATTTTCAGAAGTTAGCTCAGAATACAGTTAATTGAATCATATTTTAATAAACAGAAATAACATAATATAATTTAGAAAATAATTTAGCTGCCCAATCTGGTAAGTTAACCCAATCTAGAGATTAAATATCAAGCATTAGATAATCTAAAGATATAGCTAATCTAGAGTTAAATAATCTAGAGATTTAGATATTCTAGCGTTAGATATTCTAGCGAGGTAGCTAAATCTGGTAGGGGAACAAATTGTACAGGGTACACATCCTATTAAATATTAATCACTAGGGAGGGGCAATTTAATGAAAATACAAAGAGGCAGTATATTTCGTCCGGATAAGGATTACTACCGGATTGCAGGTATAATTATGCTGGTTGGTGCTTTGCAGTTTTTCATGGCAGTTAACCTAGCAGAAACCCAGTTTCCAGGATACACAACCACCAACACCCTCAGCCACCTGGCAGGTACTGTTCCTCCAGTGGAACCTTCTGCCACCGTCTTCAACATCAGTGTGATACTTCTGGGAGTTTTGACCTTAATCAGTGTTTATTTTATATTAAAAAGTGGAGGTTGCAGGCTTTTCTCAGCATGTCTTGCCATATCCTCCTTATGTGCAATAGGCATAGGTGTCTTTCCCAGTTACACCGGTAGCCTCCATATATTATTTACCAGTTTAACCTTCATTTTTGGGAGTTTAGCAGTGATATTTTCATATCGCCTGGGTTTAAACATTCCCATGGTAATTGTGTCCCTGGTGGTAGGTTTCACAGCCCTAATGATTATCATCTGTGGTCTGGTATGGGGAATAGGTAACCCACTAATCAACTATCTAACCATCGGGGGTGCGGAACGATTCATAGTTTACCCAGTTTTACTATACCTCATTGCACTGGGTGGATATTTAACCAGCAGGGGAGAAGACTGGGTGAGAATACGGTTTACCGATGGATATTTTTAAATAATTTTAAAATAAAATTTCATGCTAAAAATGTTATTAAACCCATAATAAAATCTGGTTTATCTAAATAACAAATATTAATTCATCAAAATCAATTACAGTGCAATTTATTATTTAAAAATGTGTTAGTGATGTTGGATTATATGAACGAAGGTTTAATTAACCACATCGACCAATAAATATAACTCGTGAAATAAATATTTTTTCATTTCTCCAGGTGCAAGTTATTTTTAAAATGAGTTCATTTTTAAAAATAGGTTTTTTAGGAGAATTATTTGATTATTTAATTTGTTTTACAACTTACCTTAGATTAAGGAACAATTTATTTTAAATTTTGGAGGCATAATACATGAATGAACATATAATTGAATCTCAAATACATACTATACCTTATAAAATGACTTTACAACCCCAGTTACTTGGGAAACAGCAGCAGACAGTTTTAAATAAGTATATTATGCCATTACTAAAAAATAAAGGAATAGAACTGAAGGATGTTGGGGAATCTTTCCATACTCTGCTGAGTCCATTGAGATTAGAAAGAATTAAAGAGAATAGATCCTTCTATCTGGTACTTAAAGGGAGTTCTCACAGTAAAAAACCAGTAACTGTCTTAATAAATCCTGCTAAATAGACAATTATGGGTTAAATAGAAATAAATAATTTAATTACCGATTAAATAGAATAATATGGACTATCAAACCTAATATTCCATATTTAAACTACTTTTTTTAACTGATAATCCTAACCTTAACATTCTCTGAGGATGATTTATCAAACATTATTTATTCATTTTATAGATTCAATATTTATCATTTTATTAACTAAATATAGCGATTTTAAGTATTCTTTCTGATTTTTTCTGGTATTAAATCATATTAACCACACTTTACTCTCTCAATAATTTTAATCATGAGGATAGAAATAAAATAAAATGACAGATATAAAAATTGAAAGGACATAAAAATAAGATTGGTTATGCAAAAGAGATTGGATATAAAAAGAGATTGGATAAAAAAAGGGATTTGAATTAATCAAAGAAGAAAAATAATCAAATCAAGGAAAATCTCATGTCTTCTGAAAAAATCATTTTAATCATGATGCTGGTGATTTCCTTATTCATAGTTGTTATTTCCGGCTGTACCTCCCTGGAAGGAGATTATGAAAACAGTATTTTAAGTTTTAAAATTCCCGAAAACTGGACTGTAGATAATTCAAACTCCAGTGATGCTATTGTCAGTTTAAAACCCCAAAATTCATCCAGCAACATTATTTCCATACAAAGCAGCGACAGTGATACTTCAAAAATTATAGAATGGTATATCAATAATTATCCTGTTAAGTATCCCAGTTTTCAGGTGCTTAAAAGGGAATCTGTGAAAGTTGATGGTCAACAGGGCGAAAAACTGGTTTATAAAAATACTGCACAAAATGACTCTCTCCGGGTGGGTCCAGATTACATATCCTCGCTGGTGGTTTTTTCAAAAGATAATCAGACTTATATTATAAGTTCCAGTGAAGTGCCGGAAGATAACTATTATTCCAAGGTAGAACCTGCCATGAATGTAGTGGTGGGATCAATACGTATTAAAGGTAATATGCTAAATTAGTTAATACTCAATAGGGTACAGTCTTAAATTAAGAATTTTAAAATTAAAAGGAATCTGATATTTAAGATAACAAGTAGTTTAAAGATATATATTTAGATTAATTAAACTAATGTAGAATATAGATTTATTTAAAATAAAATATTGAATAAATGAGGGGTTTTATTATGGTAAATTCACTAGAAGTTTGTAGTGCATGCAATGCTCAAATTCAACCAGGATCAAAATTCTGTACTGAGTGTGGTAAACCAGTTGGAGAAACACCTGCAGAGGAAAAAACACCATCAACTGTTGCAGAAACAGTCTCAGAGATTGAAAATATTCCACAGGAACCTTTGGAAAATACAATCCAGAAAACTGAAAGTGTTAAAACTGCAGTTAACTGTCCCCAGTGTAATGCAGAACTGACACCAGATGACAAGTTCTGTACTGAGTGCGGGGCTAAAACAGAACCAATCACTAATTGTCCTAAATGCACCGCTATCATTGAACCTGGAACTAAATTCTGCACAGAATGCGGTACAAATATCTATGAATATAAAGGTGATACACCAACAACCAGCGTTCAAACCGGGAACATTCAAACTGAAATTCCTTCAACCAGTATTCCCCCTAACAGAACCGTTAAAAACCGGAACGACCCCATGGAAGACCTTAAAGAAACTGGTTTCGGATTGATGAAAGATGTGGAAAAAACTGGAAGGGGCTTGATGAAAGATTTAGGAGGTTTCCTGGATAAATCATCCTCTAAAAACAGTTCAAATAGTCTTATCAAACCTAAAAAGAAAGAACAACATTTTCTGGTCTGTGATAAGTGTGGGGGATACTATGAACTTCAAAAAGGGGAATCACCAGAAGACTTCTCTGATGAATGTGAATGTGGTGGCCACCTTGAACATAGAAACCAGCACCCTTAATGACCTGAACTAAAAATTTACCAGAATCATCATTGAGTTAAGTAAAAGATTATAATACCTTGTTTTATTTTTTCATTAATTATTTTTATTTTTAGATTAACAATGTTACTATAAATCTTATAAATTATTTCTTAAGTAAATTGGCCCCTGATTAAATAGGTCCATATTTGATAGCCTGATTTTAGAATATGCAATTAAGTTGAGCGCAAGTTGAAAAATTCATCATTTAAATAATTATTATACTGTAAAAGCATTTATTTATCGGTAAATTTTTCCAGATAGTGAACGAGTAGGGTTTTGACTGATCTAATTGATGGAAATTAGTTTCTCCATAATATTTAAACCAAGCAAAAATGGATGCTCTGGTATCATCAGTCCCCCCGCACTGATCATAATGATACCTTCCCACCATAGCCACACCATTTAATGATAGTTACCTTCAAGGATCCTTAAGGTACAAAGATGTGACTATTAAATCTGCAACCACTATACTAATTAAACCACAGGAAAATACTTCAATGATTTTCAGATTTAATACCTGTTTAACAAGTAAAGAAATTATTTAATTTTACTAAATTTTTATATAAATTATTATAATATCAGAATATTCATAATGTATCGGAATAATATTAGTAACCATCAATGACAGGAAAAATTTATAACATTCATAATTTTAATTATTAATACTCATATTCATAATGGGGTGAATGGTATGACTTGTCAGGTGTCAATAAGTGCGGGGGATAACGGTAAAATCAGTCCAGAAGGAGAAATTATAGTAGAAAAATCCAGTCATGTTTATCTTCATGCTAAACCAGAACCTGGATACCAGGTGCAGATGTGGTCTGTAAATGGTAACCAGTTATATGGAGGTACAAAAGAATTCAGGGTTACTGCTGAAGGGGATAATTTAGAGGTTCATGTTACTTTTTCAAAGATTTAATGATTTTTTTTAAATTTATACCAAAAAAACTCCATTTACCATTAAATACAGCAAATAACTTATTATTCATTAAAAAAACTGTAAATACCGTAAATAAAATATTAACATGAAAATATTATTTATAGATAGAATAAATCTATACACTATATAAAATCCAGGGAAAAAAGGATATAACATTAAGAATAGATAGGAATATTAGCTTTATATCCAATTTACAGGAGTTTTTTTCATGTCCTATGATTATCTTAAAAAAGACATTGAAAGGGTGGATAAAAAATTTAAAGAACTTAAAGATAAGGGAGATATTGAAGCCATTGAAAAAAAACTTGATTCTTTGGAACATAATCCTAATTCCAGTTCAATAGATAAAATAAAGGTTGAAATCTATCGTGATGTACTGGATTTAAAGAAAAATAAAGAAATTGAAGAGCACAATAAAAAATAATGAAATTAAAAATTATACTCTAGAAATTAAAATCTGGAAATTAAAATCCAAAAATTAGAATTAGTTAAAGTTTTTTTATTTTACAAATTGATTTTCCCTAAGGGAATTTTTTATAACTGAACGTGGCAGTCTTCCTGTTTTCTCCATTAAAACTTTGGTGCAATTTATAAATTCATGCCCAAATTCAATGGCCTGTCTTAAATCTTCAGGATTTCTGGTTGCCTGAAATTGGTGTTGATCCTGGTAGTGAAGGTTAAGTATCAATGTTAACACATCAAGGCATCCGGTTTCCAGTTTTCCCTCATCACAGTACTTTTTCAGGTAATCAACTAGAAACTTGGGATTTTCCACTTCCACACCATCCCGAAGTGTAACAGAACGTGCTGCATGTAGAACAGCCATATAAGTTGAAACCCTGGAAGAACGATAAAAACCACTTTCAAAAGTTTCTTCAGCTTCTTTTAACCATAATTTAGCTTCTTTATGCGATAATGCACTTTTTAATGGAGAAGCTTCAATTTTTTTGAGATGACCCTCGTAATATAATTCATCAATTTTGTCCAAACTTACCACCATTTTTAAATAGGAACAATATGGGTTTAATCCAATAACCGGGCTTTTTGGCCACTTCAAACTTACAGTACTACTATATCAGAAGTTATAATAAATATTTTCGGCTGATGGTTTGGGGAAAAATGATATTTTCTATTTAAAATATCCCTATAAACCTGTTGTTTGAGATTTAAACCTATTTGATTGTTTAGGGACATGTTTTTATTAGGGTTTAACTATATATTGGAATTAGTTAATTATTTGAGGTGTGATATTTGAAGAAAAAATTCATTGCGATAATCACAGTAGTTTTAATAATATTGCTGGTTCTGGGTTACAATATAATGACCTCTGGAACTCATTACTCCAGTAAAGATAGTGATGGAAATGAGATCTCATTCAATTATCCCAATGGATGGGCATTTCAAGAACGTACCCCTGGTGAACTAATTCAAGGGGAAAAAAACAGTACAGAAAATACCACTAACCGTTCTGTAGTTACAATTACCCGCATTTCAGCTAATGGAACTTCAATGGACCAAGTTAAAAATAATAATATATACTTCACAACCGGGAAGGTCTTCAATGAAACCAATCGCAGTATTGATGGTGTTCAGGCCACAGTACTGGATATTGATGAAATGGGAGGTCCTGAAAGGGGTAAGTTAGGTGAAGTTAAACTGGTAATCTTCAGTAAAGACAATTACATCTACACTATATCCTTTGTAACTGGGGGGTCACTGGAGAACCTGAAAAGTGATATAGACCATATACTCAATAGCTTCCAGACTGGAAGCTAAATTTTTTTATTTTTTTGGATGAAAATCTGTTTTCATAATGAAATTTTTTATAATGATTTTTTATTATTAAAAATTTTTTTTATTATTAAAAAAATCAACGTGAAACTAATAAAGTTATATAAAATAATGAATTATAACCAACCAAAAATACTACTTGTGACTCAATTGGACTATAACAAATATAATGAACTAAAAGTGATATAATCCAAGTAAAAGTGATATAATTAAACTAAAAGTGATATATTGAACTACAATTGATATAATCGTACTAAAAAAAATAATTGAATTATAAATAATTCAATTGAGATTGGAATATGATTTAATTCACTTTTATGAGTTAAGTGGGAATTTTCTTTATATCCATGGTGTCAGCTATTTTCTGGTAGGTATCTAGATAGTTCTGTGCATTGAAGTTCAATATCAAGGTTGGAACATCAGTGTAGTCGGAGTTCAGAAAAACGTAACTGCAAACCTGGAGATTGTCTTCAATTTTAATTCCAGATTTACCACCTATAGTGATACTTTTTCGTTTAGTAAAGGATGATAAATCAGTCCTATTACTTTTACAGTAAAATACTTCACCAATCATGTTTTCAATGATGGTGTTAGAACTGTTGTAAATTTCAAGTTTACAATTGGTGCTGTTGGAGTTATCAACAATGAATAACTGGGAGGGGTACTGGAATTTCACCCATTCATTTTCAAAATTACCCCCGGTGCTGGTTTTATTAACCGTTGCTGCAGTTCCAGTGAGATCTGTACATCCACTCATAAAAACTGTTACTAAGATAAATGCTCCTAAGATAAGGATTATTATCATTGATCGATATTTTTTCGTTTACATCCCTCACAGCAATACTGATTTTCAATTTATAAATGGTGATTATGATTAGATTAAATGTAGATTAATTAATTTTAGTCTAACATTTTAAAACTATCTGCAAGTTTAAAGTTAATATAATAATTTAAGTAAATTTTAACATCTTTATAAATTTATTATATCATTTTTTTAAAACTGTTTTTATAAAATTCTAATTTCGCTATTACTGATAAGTTTTAACATTATTTATCAATAGTTGTGTTTCTGTGAATATAGCTAAAATTATGTTTTTTCTGCTAAAATCATTATTTCAAGAGTAATTATAAAACAGAATAAAGATCTTTTAAAAAAATGGGTAGTTAACAGTTGTTTATTACAACTGTTAAACAAATTGGATTTTACGAGTTTAACTTATTTTAAGAGTTTAACTATCCTTCAATCACAGTAGCTGATGAATCATGGCTGGTTGCATAGTATCTCTGAGCATAACCATTACCTGCATAGTCATAGTCAACCCAGCTGTTACCATTCCAGACCTCAACAGATCTGTGGTTGCTCACATAGCTGTTGGCGTACTGAACGATTCTTGCCTTAGTACCTGAAGAAGTTAATGAACCGTACAGTGCATAACTGTTATCCCAGCAATCACCGGTTCCTTTTCCACTGCTCCATTTGCTACTGTAGGATTTAGTGTAGCTTCTTACTGCGGTTGCATAGGTTTTCTTGGATGTTGATTTACTTGAACTGTAACTAGTGTCACTGGTACTTTCACCGGCTGCTGCCTGCACCTGAGCTAAATACTTATCCCAGTTCGCCATGGCATTTTTAGTATCATTACCCACAACACCGTCAACAATTAAACCAGCTTCATCCTGGAATTCCTTAACAGCTTTTTCAGTGTCATTACCAAAAACACCATCAATATCACCAGAATAGTAACCGTAATCAGTCAACCACTGCTGTAGTTCTTTAACTTTATCACCGGTAGCTCCAAGCTTCAATGAACCATTAGTAGTAGTGTTATTTCCTAAAATCTTACTTGAATTCTCACCAAACGGCTTGTTATTAACAATCACAGACTGAGCCTCATTAACCTCAGCACCTGTAACACCAACCTTCAAACCACTGGCAGGACTGGCACCATTCGCACTATTATCCTGGTCACCCACAGCACCCGAAATCGGGACCACAGCAACAACCATACATAACATACATAATACTGCGTAGGTAGAGTTTCGCTTCACTCGCTTAATTATACCGCCTCCGTAGCCTATAAAAATATTGTATAGGGCTTGTTTGTATTTACTACATTTTGATTAAAACAACATGACTTATAAAGGTTTCGAAAAAAATCTCGAAAAACGGACCATAGAGGGCTTTTTTTAGGATTTAAGACACGCTATGAGGTTATTTAACTTAACGATCTGGGACCGGCTGCTTCCTTTAGTATTTTGAGGTAACTAGCCCTATTTAATCTTTATTTAAGGAAAATAGATATTTCCAATTCTTTTATTCTGATACCATATTATCCCCTATAAAGCCTAAAACGCCCCTAATAGTCAGTTAAATCATTAAAGACCTTTGAATCTAGATTGTTAATTAAAAATACTTATTATTGAAGTTAATGTAATTTAAACGATTTAGAGCCCTTTTTCACCTAACCAGGTGAAATTTTCAATTATTAATAAAAAATACCCTTTTTTTAAAAGATTTATAATAATCATTATCGGAAGGTAACTTCCGGTTTGCAATAATATTCAATAGATTTTTCACATTTAAGGATGACAATCCAATCTTAAATCATTTAAAATATTGTTATTTAAGTATAATGCTCAAAATAGGTTAATAAAAAATTAATATGCCAATAAGAATTGTAAATAAGACTATTAAAGTTAATTTTTATTGAAAAAAATTTATAATGGAAAGCTTATGAAAAAAGAAGATTATTTTAGATTTTATCCTGTTTTTGTTGTAAATTGTTCAGAATCAATGATACAATTATGATTCAGTTGATTCGTCCATTTTTATTCGATTAATATTTTCTGATATCTTCAAAAGATAATCAGTCAGTTCATCGATTTTCATGGCAACAACTGTTTCAGTGATCTCCTCCAGTTCAGGATCACTGCTGGTATCATAGACTTTCAGGGTGGTTTCACTAAAATTTTCCATGTTAAACCTTTTTATCTTCTCCATTGCTAATTGAAGGTCTTCATATGCTTTCAATTCCCCTAATATATAGTTCCGCTCGTTAACCAGTTTCTCTAAAGTCACTAGCAATCTCCCCTTCAACCTTTCACTAAAAAATTTACCATAACTATTTAGAATCCATGTCTTCTGATTTAGATTTGATGGATTATTATTAAAAAACTATTTTATTATTAAATGTTTTAAATGTTTTTGTTCGTATATTCTTTTAATGTTCATACAAATTACTATTCTACCTACTGAAAATAGTGGTATGTATTGAAAATGAAAAAAATAGTGAAAATGTGACTAAAGTTTAAAATGAAACTAGCGTTTTAATATTTTATCCATAGAACCCTGGATTGATTTCAACCATGGTTTCACTGTATTGGTAACCTGGTTAATATCATTACTTTCAGAAGATTCAACGGTTTCCTGATTGTTGACAAAATCATCTAGCCAGTCCGCCAGTTCATATTTATCCAAATTTTCGAAAAATACCCAAGCATAACCTTCGTGTTCACTGCTTAAAGTTAGGTTACCTTCAATGATTTTACCGGACATTATAATATGTACTGCCCGGATAAGGTGTAAATTTTGCTCAGAAATGCCAACAACATGTTCCAGTGAGATTTTAAGCTGGGTTTCTTCATATACTTCCCGGATAAGGGCCTGGTCAAATGATTCCCCTTGATCTACCTTTCCCCCTGGAAATTCCCATTTTCCAGGATTGGTCTTAGAATCTGTTGATCTTTTAAGAATCAGGATCTTATTATCTTCATCAGTGAGTAAAACCCTCACTGACAGACCAAAAACATAGTCTATCATCTTCTTTTTTCGCCCCATATTTACTTAATATTTGATTCTAATGGCTAACTTCTTGGTTTTAATGATTAAATTCTTAATATTCATCTATGATTATTAATTTAATCCTATATTAAATAGTTTAAATAAAAACTCTTTTCGGTGGGAAATATTCCCATTAATACTCTTCTTTACCAAGTCGGGGAAAATTATTACAAAATTAAGATTGACTGTTCATTAAATTGAGTATAATCTTGATTAGGTGTAAAAAATTCATTTATTTATTTGAGTATTTAAAAAACCAAAAAGATATTCAAAGATAAGTTTAAAAAAAAGGGATTTATCAGCAGTTGTTAACTTTCAACTGCTGAGATATTTCTTTATCGAAATTGGGTTTTTTTAACTACTTTCTATAACTGTTCCAGATGAACTACCACTGGTAGCATAGTACCTGTTTGAGTAGCCATTACCTTTGTAGTCATAGTCAACCCAGCTGCTACCATCCCAAACCTGTACTGAACGATGGTTAGAAACGTAGCTGTTGGCGTACTGAACGATCCTTGCGGACTGACCAGATGCTGTTAGTTCATCGTAAAGTGCGTAACTGTTGTCCCAACAATCTCCTACTCCTTTTCCACTGCTCCATCCACTGCTACTAGATTTGTAGCCGGATTTGTATGAGCTTGAGGAGCTTGAGTAAGATTTTTTGGTTCCGTATGCTGCACCAGATGATGTTGAACTACCGGTTTTACTGTAGGAACTACCTGAGGTACCGGTGGATGTTTGGATGTTTCCGTTGACCAGGTCTTTCATACTCTGACGGGAAATGTTACCCACAATTCCGTCTTCTTTGATTCCAACGTACTGCTGGAATGCTTTTACTGCCTGTTCAGTGTAGTTTCCGAATTCACCATCGATTTTACCTTTGTAGAATCCCTGGGTTTGTAACCAGGTCTGTAGTTCGGTGACATTATCTCCAGTCATTCCTATTTTCAAGTCTTGGTCTGTGCTCGCGTTGGTCACGACCGTATTTCCAGTATCTGAACTTTCCGCGGCTCCCACAGATGGGATTACCATGAAAAGTGCACACAATGCAACTGCTATTGCTTGTGTGAAATTTCGCCTAATTTTATCGCCTCCGTGTCCTAAATCTTAAAATAAATGATGTAGGACTTTATGAACACCAACAGTTCATTGGACATGTTATATAAAGGTTTCGGTTTATTTTGTTTTTTTAGGCCATTTTTAAGCTTATTTTTTTAAATAAAGCGCATTTAGAAGTTTTCTTTGAAGCGTTAATTGGAAGAGACCAAAGGAGGTTTAAATTGCTTAAAAATCATCAAATCATGGCTAAATCCAAAAAATAAAACATGATTAGGGCAATTTTACCCCACATGTAACCATTGATTTATCCATTACCATGAAACCCCTATCTTGAAGCAGTTGATTAGATAGGATTATTTGTTAAATTTCGTTTAAATTCTTAAAATTACTTCAATGATAAATTTAAACTATTTTAAAACTTAAAACCTATTTATTACTTATTTAAGAGAATTTTATTAAAAAATGAATTTTACATCCAGCGATCCTATTTTTTTGGTATCAATACAACAGATCATTTTTAAGAAAAATATTTATCAAAAATAAGTAATAATGATGAAGTAATACATTAAATGTAATACATCAAGTTAAGGAAAAAGTTAATTGGTATTACTCACTTTTTCCATAAAAATTGATTTTTATAATAGATTTCACAATTTAGATTGTAATGTATTATATTGATGTGGAATACATTATGAATTAAATACCTTATACAATACATATTTTTTTCAGAAATTATAATTAATGAAAAACTTTATATACATTGGTTCGCATATAACCATACGTTCGAGAACGCACGAACTAATATCATGGATGATCTCTAAATTAAAAATAAAAAGATTATTGATATATTAATTTAGATTAAAAAGTTATCATCGTAAAGTGATGATAATTATACCCAATTGATATCTGAATGTGCTTTTATCTCGAATAAATAGAAAAAAAGATAATTAAAAGATCACATAAATAGTAGATGAGGGAGGAGTTAAATGAAATCAGAAGAACTTAACCAGGCATGTCCCGTATGTGGTTGCAAAGATAAGACCGTTTCCCAGCGAAAGAAACAAACATCAGTAGACACCTGTTACATTCCACATATTCCAGATGGAAACGTAGGAGTAATACTTTGCAGTGAATGTGGTCATGTATTTGAATTCTGCAAAGACAGGAAGTTAAAGCAGGAAGTAAAAAAAATCGAATTATAAAATCTTACCTGTTTAAAACTAATCAAACCATTTTTTACTTTTTAAATATTTTAACAGTTCATTATTTGATTTTTTTAAAATATTATCAAAGTTTTAAAACTTTTAAAAGAATCTTCTATTTATTTAGAATCATTATTGCATTTAGAATCATTAATTACCAATAAAGTTCTTTATCATAAACTTTATATTACATCCACCTTAATTATTTATTATTATATTGAATTTTGGGCGGGTGGATAATGGCGGATGATCGGGTTATCTATAATGATTTGGATAAGAAGTTAGAGAAGTTTTTTGATGAACTTATTGAAGAAAAACTAAATGAATTGAAATCTAAATCTAAATTAACCTAAATTCAACAATTTAATTCAAAGCTTGATAACGCCATAATGAGAATACAAATACAATTATTACTATAATCAGGAGTAATAACAATGCCAAATTGATACGGGCTGCTTTTTTCTTTTCGTCTTCCAGAGTTTTCTGGTATTTTTCTAATTCTCTGTCAATATCATCCATCGCCATAATTATACCCCTTAACTGTAAGTTTACACCCCTTAACTGTAAGTTTTCAAAAAGCCATAAAACTTTTAACTTCCCCCACATAAAAAAAACAGTTAAAAAGTTAAATTAACCTTTTAATTTTTGGATTAACCCCTTTACCTTGGCATCTAAATTGTCAGCGTAGTGCAGTGCCACTGCTTCAGGAGTTTTAGGATCAACCGGTGACCCCCAACCATTTCGAACTTCACCATGGTGGCTTAATACCATGTGCAAAAGCTGGGTTTGAAGATTTTCAGGCATTTCCTCATCCAGAGAGCTTATCTTTTCCTTCACCATATCTGCAGATATAAAGAGATGATCTAACATTTTCCCTTCATTGGAAATATCAATACTTATCATATCATAGTCATAAGCCTTTAATTTACCCACATCGTGGAGTATTGCCCCGGTGTAGAGTAAATCCTGGTCCACCTCAGGGAAGATTTGGCAGACTGTTTTACACAACTGCAGTACTTCCACAGTGTGCTCTAATAATCCTCCCACGTAATTATGATGGTAAATTTTTGCAGATGGAGCTTTGGAAAATTCTTGAGCAAAGTCCGAGTCACAGAAGAAAGCCCTGAGAAGATTTTTTAAATGAACATTTTCGATACCTTTTATAGTGCTGATAATTTTTTCCATTAGTTCTTTCTGGTCTTTATCTGAGGTGCGGATGAAGTCATCAAGCTGGTATTCTTCTTCATCCAATTCCTGGAAACTATCGATTTTTATACTGAAGTTCTGAGAATTGCGGGGGAACTCATCAACATTACCAGTTATGGCGTAGATATTTTTCTGATTAATATTTTCAAAAATATCATTAGCATCCCTATTGGGAAACATCCTGGCGGTTATTTCACCAGTCTTATCAGTTAAGCTAAATTCAAGGTAGTCCTTCCCATTTCTAGCTGTTTTGATAATTGCACTGGCAATGACAAATGATGTGTTGATCCTTCTTACACTGTTTAAATTTTCAATGAAATCCTCTTCTTTTTTTAACATGAAGCCTCCATCCTTAAATTTACATCAAATATCCAATTAACATAAATACCAATCAAAGATCTGAAACAATAACATCTACACGGTTTAGAATGATATATTCTAGTGTTATTTTTAGTGGTTATTCTAATTTTAGTTTAACAGTTAATCTCAGTTTAGCAGAATTCTTAATTAAACTTTAATTTGATTACTTATCTTTTTTCGATTGAGAGTTTTTTTTAATTAATAATTCTTTTTTTTTGATTGATAATTCCTACAACTCTATTATGAAATAACCGGATTATGAAAACAGGACAAAATCATGAATAAAAATACGAATAACTAAAAAAGAAGGATAAAAAGATCAGTAACATTTATCGTTTTTTTTAAAATCATGAAAATAAAGACATGTGAATATGTTCCAAGAAAATATTTTCCAAGAAATTAAGATGATATTGGGGATAACTACCGAATATATCGGGATTATTTCTAAGATCATTTCTAAATAAAAGCATGTAAATTAATAATGAAAATAAGAATAAAGTTAAAACAGGTAATGGTAATAATTATCATGGAAATTATATCAGAGGTGTTTATGTGACCAGTATTGATTTTTTTGGTGGTGTGGATGAAATTGGGGGAAATAAAATCCGAGTCCAGGGTAATGAAAGTTCTTTCTTCTTTGATTTTGGAATGGGCTTTTCACATGCTAATGATTATTTATCTGAATTCCTGCAACCACGGAAAGCCAATGGAATCTGCGACTTTGTAGAGCTGGGCCTCTTACCCTATATAAAAGGCATTTATCGGGAGGATTACCTCCGTCACGTTGGCCTACCCTACCCAGATAAACCCTCAGTTGATGGAGTTCTCATCAGCCACTCCCACGTGGACCATGTTGCTTACGTCCATCACTTACGGGAAGATATTCCTATTTATCTAACCAAGGAATCGCATCTAATTTTAAGGGCTCTGGAAGAAACTGGTTCAGCATCCTTCTCCGAGTATCTTCATTTAAAAAAATCCTTTTATCTGGAACCGAAAAAACGTGGTGATGGTTACATGAGGTCCAGGGCCAACATAGTTGACCGTGACATTAACATTATGGATCCCTATAAAAAGTTTGAAATTGGAGACTTTAGTATTAAATCCGCCCCTGTTGACCATTCACTGCCTGGTGCATCGGCATTTATATGTGAAAATGAGGATGAAACCATTGTATACACTGGTGATCTTCGTTTCCATGGAAGACATCCAGAATTGACCCGTAAATTCATTAAAGAAGCCAAGAAAGCCAAGCCCACCATTATGATCAGTGAGGGTACCCGTATTGATAGTAAACGGAATATCAGTGAGATTGAAATTGAAAATCGTGCCGTTGATGCTGTTGAAAGGTGTGAAGGATTGGTGGTTGTTAATTACCCGGTAAGGGATCTGGACCGTCTTGTAACTTTTTATAAAGTTGCTGAAGACACTGGAAGGAAACTGGTGGTGAGTCTTAAGCAGGCTTATATCCTGAAATTATTCAACGAAATCAGCAATGAATATCCTGATTTATCAGAGGTTATGATTTATAAACCCCGTAAGGGCTGGGGTCTTCTGGGTGAGGATAGTTTTGCCTGTGTGGATGATGAATGGTTGTGTGCCAGTGACATTGAATCAGCACAGTGCCTAAGGGACTATAAGAAATGGGAAAGGGGATTACTGGAGAATGATAATGTCCTGACTTACCAGGACCTCCGGAAAGATCCTGAAGATTACATATTCCGATGTGACTTTTTTGAGTTAAAGGAACTTATCGATATTAAACCGGTAAATGGTGTATATATTAAGTCCAGCACCGAGCCTTTTGATGAACAGATGGAAATTAATGAGAGGAAGGTTCGAGAATGGCTAAAGTTATTCAACTTGCCCCTGAAAAATAAATGCTTCCATGCATCTGGGCACGCCAACGGGAAAGAGATACTGGAGATGATACGCGAAATAAATCCAGATAAATTATATCCAGTTCATACTACCCACAAAAATGAATTCCTAAAACTCAAGGATGATGGGATTGATGTGATTTATCCCACATTGCGCAAATAGTCATTAATAACTGATGAGATAAGACGAGAATTGGGAAATAAGCTTAATTAAGAAAGTAAACAATTTTAAAAAAAAGAACTAAACCTGGTTTTATTTCTAAATGAGACTCAATCTAATAATGATAACTCAATTGGAACCCATTGTGAGAATGACCCCAATTACTAAAAATACAACAAAAAGGATAATAAAACCTATCAATGGTTTATCAGTGTTTTTAATACCCAAAAACTTTATGAAGTAAATGTCATCACCCTTCACATCTTCAGTCTCATTCATTGGGTTAATCTGGCCCATTTTTGAATTGGATTTAGTATAAACAATTTCCTTCTTAGCATCATAATCTTTAGAAACATCCCTCTTTGAAGCATCATTTTTAAAAACATCCCTTTTAGACGTAACAACATTAGAAGCATCTCTTTTAGATGTGTCAACATTAAAAACATCGTTTTTAGGACTATCCTTTTCAGAAAGATTATTAGTCTTAGAACTTGCTTTAGTTGTAGTAATGTCTTTAATTTCACTAACTAATCCTGTAGTTTTCTTATAATACTCTTCCCTGTAATAAGCACGGTTTTGTGATTTAAGTCCTTTGTTTTTGGATTCTATGTGAAAAATTGCATTTTGAGAGTAAGTTTTTAGGATACCTTTTTCTTCATTTTTTATTTTATCCAAATGTTTTAATGCCCTTTCATCACCTATAGCACCCAGTGCCTGTACTGCATCAAGTTTAACAACAGGATCATCGTAATTTAAAGACTCAATTATACCGTTAACATCTTTAACACGCTTTAATTTAGCAATATCGGGTTTTATCTCTTTGGAACTGATTTCTCGGTAATAATTTCTGTTTTTTACCAAGGAATTTTCTCCATATCCCCTGAAAGATGAAAAACTTAATGATTCGGATATTTCTTTTTTTGGTTTAGGATTTTCACTTTTTTGAGGATCTTCACCGCTAAAACCACTTTCTGAGTGTGAATCCGAATAGGAAGAAAAGTTATCCAGTTGAACATGATTGATAGGTTCATAGTCTTTATTTGAATCATTAGTTTTGTTTAAGTATTCATCAAGACTCTCAACATATATTAAAGAACCATAACACTGACATGAGACGAAATCTTCCTTTGATTCGCCCCTTTCGAGTTTATAATAACCACCACAGTCTTGACATATCAAATATCCCATTTTTTTACACCTATATGAAATAAACTTAATTTTTTAGAAGACTTTTTTAAATCATGTTTTTTCTTCTAAATAATGTTTTCCAATTACTCCGTTTCTACTCAATATTATGACTTAGATAATGAATAAATAATAGAAAGAGTAATATTTTAATAAAAAATGGAAATATTTGATTTTAAAAATTTCTAAGTATGGCGTTAAATACGTATATCAAATAAATTGTCACTCAAAAATAAAAATATATGAAAATTTAACTGGAAATAATAATTAATATGATTTTTTAACAATGTGAAGGTTGAATGGAAAAATAGGAAATTTTTATCCTGTTAAATGTAGATTGTAACTGAAAAATCTCCTTTTTTTAAGAGTATTTTTTACATCCTTCCTCTATGCCCTTCATCATTTTAGATTTTAGATCTTCATAATTGGTTATTGCACCGGGACCAATATGCAGTATGATATCTCCAGGTTTGGAATGTTTAATGGAGTACTCACCTGCAGTGATCATGTCTTCTGTGGCTATTTTTAGTGCATCAGAATCTTTTGCCCCTTCCAGTACTTCATGTGCTGATTTCATGTCCAGTATACCGGTGGTTTCATTATATCCACTGGCAATGATCACCTGGGCATATTCTCCCAGTACCTTCCCGATTTCGAACTTGTCACGGGGATTGGTACTGTCAGGATTGTCAATTAAGATTATCAGATCAGAATCATCAGCCTGTGAAAACTGTTTTAAAGTTGAAATAATACCTTCAGGTACAAAAGCCGCATCGAAATGGACATCACGCCCAGAATAGTTACCTATGTATTCTAAATGTCCAGGAATTCCTTTAAACTTCATTAAACCTTGCTTTATTGATTCTTCTTTCAAACCATAAGCTAAAGCAACAGTTGCTGCAGCAAGAGAATTTTCGAAGTAGTATCCCTTTAGATTGAATTCTGTTTCAAATTCCCCTTCTCTTCCCTTTAATTTATATTTGATGCCAATGTTCCCATCTTTAAGGTATCCCGAGACGTCACAATCACTGTTCTGTGAGCAGTAATATAATACAGTAAGTTCCTTGAGTTTGTCCCTGCACTGTGAACTGGCAACGATCATTTCACTGGAAGGAACTATCATTAACTTTCTATTGATATATTTTTCCAGGGAACCTTCAAACTCAGATAGGTGGTCCGAATAAATATTGGTTATTAAACCCACTTTAAGTTTTAACTCAGATAAAAGTCGGATAGTGCCATGGGGTAATTCCAACACAGCTATATCACTTTTGAGGTGATCACCATTGATAATTCCATCCACAATCACTTCACTGAGTAAATTGCCTGAGAGTGATGAACAGGTCCAAACATTGTATCCAGCATTTTCAAAGATTTCAGATATGATATGGGTAGTACTGGTTTTTCCCAGTGTCCCGGTTACTCCTATAACATCAACATTTATGGCAGTATCCATAATTTTAGCTATATCCTGATTTATAATTAATTTTAATTCATTATCAATCAAGTAATGTCTGATTGGAGAATCTTTAGGTATGTTAGGAGAAATGTACACTGCATCCACATCTTCAATATTGGTGGGGTCATCAAGCCCCAGATGAAGATTAACACCTTCTTCGGCCATTTTATGGAGGGTTTTTTGCACACTCTCTGGAAAATCCTCCATTTCCTTTTCATCAGTTATTTGAACCTGGTGACCAGCATAATTTAAAATCCTGGCAGCTGGTCGCCCAGCATTACCTGCACCTATTACAACACACTTCATGTTAAATTCTCCACAATTAAATTAATCTTCCCGATAAATATACTTTAAGTTTATAAAATAATCTATATAAACCAGTTCTAAATGATAAAATACTTTATTCATCCCCCAAAAAACTATTCAATCCAATTAAACTCAATTGAATAGTACTGTAGGTTCTTTCTATAACATTTTTAACCTACTAACTATATTACCCATTAAATATATCTTAACGGTACTATATTTAGTTTTTACCCATACCACCTATAAAAAGTTGATATTCATTAACCAATCAGTTCATGATTGAGCCAATCATTCATGATAATTTTTAAATAAAACGAGAAAGACATGTTAAATTATCAATACCGAAAGCAACAAGAATTTTTAAATTATGGGATTTATACAAGCTTAATAATGCCATTAACTCTCGTAAATAATAACATGAAATGTTATTGAAAAAAAGATAAATAGAGGCAAGTTCAAATTTGATTAAGGAAATGGATGATAATGAATCTTTTGATAAATAGAGTGATTGATTAAAATACAATGATAATGAATCATTTGAATTAATGAATTAAAGAAAATAGATTTACTTATTCTTAATAATAATATAATAATTACTTACTGATAAAAAACTTTATTCATGAAAAAAACCGTAGGAGTATTTGTATATGGCAGTTAAAATCAATGAAAACTATCTGTTAATTAAAAGCAACTATATTTTCTCTGAAATCAACCAGAGGGTAGAAAAATACCAGAATGATAACCCCGATGCTGACATTATCAGGATGGGTATTGGAGATGTAACTCGACCCCTGCCTGAAGCTGTAACTCGAAAATTCACAGAAGCTGTGCAGGAAATGGGTGATGCTAAATCATTCCGGGGTTATGGTCCAGAACAGGGTTATGATTTTTTGATTGAGGAAATTATAAAGAATGATTACGCTCCGCGTGGAATTGATCTTTCCGTTGATGAAGTTTTCGTCAGTGATGGTGCTAAATGCGATACTGGTAATATCCAGGAAATATTTGACCTATCCAGCACTGTAGCAGTTACTGATCCAGTATACCCGGTCTACGTGGAAAGTAATGTTATGGCAGGAAGAACTGGCCCCATGATGGATGATGGTCGCTACCAGAAACTGGTTTACATTCCCTGTACTGAAGAGAATGGATTTATCCCTGAACTTCCAGAAACACCAGTGGACCTGATTTATCTATGCTTCCCCAACAATCCTACGGGTATGGCACTGACCACCGAACAACTGGCACAGTGGGTGGATTACGCTCGTGAAAACAATTCAATCATTCTCTTTGACGCTGCATATGAAGCTTACATCCAGGAAGATAACATTCCACACAGCATCTATGAGATTGAAGGCGCTCGTGAAGTGGCCATTGAATTCAGGAGCTTTTCTAAAAATGCTGGTTTCACTGGGACCCGTTGTGCTTACACTGTTGTTCCTAAGGAAGTTATGGGCTTTGACAGTGCAGGTAACCCTCATTCACTTAACAGTCTCTGGAATCGCCGCCAGACCACCAAGTTCAACGGTGTTTCCTATCCAATACAGGTGGCTGCCTGTGCAGTTTACTCACCAGAAGGACGTGCTGAGATCAGGGAGTCCATTGATTACTACATGCAAAATGCTTCCATTATCCGGAACAGTTTGAAAGATATTGGTTTAAGGGTTTACGGTGGAGTTAATTCCCCTTACATCTGGGTTAAAACTCCCGGTGATATGAATTCATGGGAATTCTTCGACCTTCTACTTGATGAAGCCCATATAGTGGGAACACCTGGTGTGGGATTCGGCCCTAGTGGTGAGGGTTATCTTAGATTAACCGCATTTAACACCCTGGAAAATACAGAAAAAGCCATGGAACGAATATCCAAGTTATCCCTCTAAATATCTTACCCATTAATATTGGGAAATCAAATTTAGATAAAAAATTTTTCTTTTTTTTAACCCTTTTTTTGTTCTTAAAAAATTTTATCATTTGTTCTTAATAATTTTAGAAAAATATACACTCTTTTTAAAAAAAAATGACTTAATAAGATAAAAGTTAATTTAAATAAATTAAGGATTTAAATTAATTGAAATTTAAAATAAAAGAAAAAAATTTTAAAAAAAGATTAAAATTGCATAAAGAACTTATCAGGGTTTATAAAAGTCCCATATATTCTTTTAAAGCATCTTTATAACTTCTGATCTCAGGGAAACCTTCCATTTTCCAGTTATAATTATCTAAAACAGAATATAAAGGCCGTGGGGCTGGACTACCAAATTCTTCAGTGGTCACCGGTTTTAAATCAATTTCAATACCTGCATTTTCAAAGATCAGCTGGGCATATTCATACCATGAACAGTGATCACTGTTGGTTACATGGTAAATACCGTATGCTGGTTTTGTTATGAGTTGGTTAATGGCCTTAGCCAGATCCACAGTGTAGGTGGGAGTTCCTATCTGGTCGCTGACCACAGATATGCTATCATGGTTTTCTGCTAATTTTAACATGGTAGTGACAAAGTTGGGACCATGATAACCATATAACCAGGCAGTTCGGACAATGTAGAATTTATCCAGGATATCACGGATGTAAACTTCCCCCTGGTATTTGGTCTGTCCGTATACACTCAGTGGATTGGTTTGGTCATATTCACGGTAGGATGTGCCTTTGGTTCCATCAAAAACATAGTCTGTGCATATGTAAACCAGGGCACTGTCTGCTTCATGGCAGGCCACTGCTACATTTCGGGTTCCCAGTGAATTTACATGGTATGCTAAGTCAGCGTTGGATTCACTTCCATCAACATCGGTGAAGGCTGCAGCATGTACCACCACATCCGGATTGATATTTTTCACTGTTTCAACTGTCTTATCAATGTCAGTTATGTCCAGAGTGTGAATGGTAGTAGTGCTTACATCGTGTTCAGCAGATATAATATCTTCCAGATCGTGCCCTAACATTCCTTCTGCACCTATAATCATCACTTTCATTTTTTCCAAAACTCCTTGAAAACTACTTAATACCAATATAACTTCTTAATATCTACATAATTTAATAAATGGTATTATTGTTCCAATTTATGATATATTGTTTATAGGATTCATTCATCAAATTTCTAAATTCTTTAAATTCATGACTTATTATATTTTATTTAAAACCGAGATTTTAAATCCTGAGATTTTCTAAAAAGATATTGTTTTTTTGAAAAGATATGGATTGATACAGTATCAAAGATTGATACAGTATCAAAGATTGATACAGTATCAAAGCTGTTGCTTTGTCAATAGTCTTAATAAAAATTCTATTTATGTGGAGTATTCTGAATTGATACTTACATACTCGTAGCTAAGGTCACAACCATAAGCCGTTGCTTTATAATCTCCTATTGCCAGATCAACGGTTATTTTAATTTCTTCCCGTTCCATAATACTTTCTGCAAGTTCAAGCTCTTCGGTCCCTTCAAAGGCCATTATCTCACCATTATTTACAATATCCACAAATCGTTCACCTTCTTCTAAACGAACGCTAATGGTGTCTTCGTTCATGATGGCTCCGGAGTATCCCACCGCCGCCACGATACGGCCCCAGTTTGGATCAGCCCCGAAAAGGGCAGTTTTTACCAGAGGTGATTTTACAATGGACTTGGCTGCAATTCTGGCTTCATTTAAAGTTTTAGCACCTTTAACTTCAACTTCCATGTATTTGGTTGCACCCTCACCATCTCTGGCCATCATCTTGGCCAGCTCACTGCACAGGTAGTCCAGTGCTTCCTGGAATTTCTCATCAATATTTCCATGTCCAGGACGGGATAATAAGATAACAATATCATTGGTGCTCTGGTCACCATCCACAACTACCATGTTAAAAGTTTTTTCCACAGATTTCTTTAATGATTCTTCAAGTTCACTGGGGCTAGCTTCAATATCAGTGACTAAAAATGAAAGCATGGTCCCCATATTAGGAGCTATCATTCCCGAACCCTTGGTAATACCACCAATACGTATGGTCTTACCATTATCTAGAGTAGTTTCAACTGCAAATTCCTTTGGATAAGTGTCAGTAGTCATTATAGCCTCTGCAGCATTTTTTGATGCTTCAGGGGAATTTGAGAGTCTTTGCAGTGAATGGTTGATTAACTTGCTGATAATAGGTAATGGTAACTGGCGTCCGATGATCCCGGTGGATGCAACTGCTACATCAGCAGGTGGGATGTCCAGTTCTTCAGCCACCTGAAAAGCCATGGTCTGGGCGTGTTGAATACCTTCTTTACCAGTAAAACAATTGGCATTACCACTGTTGGCAACAATAGCAGATAGTTTCCCATCTTTAACAGATTCTCGAGTGATGATAATAGGGGCGGCTTGAACTTTATTTCTGGTAAACACTGCTGCAGCACTGCTTCCAGGGTAATGGATAACTGTTACTCCATAATTATCTTCACAGGCCCCGGCTGCCTTTACACCTTCCACTGAACATATTCCACCTTCAATTTTTTTCATTTATCATCCCACCCGTCAGGTAATCTGGCTATTAACCATCATTCTAGAAAATAATTAATGATCGGGAAATTTATAACTATTGATTTTATCATCTAATGCATGATTTCTTGTCTCTATCTATGTATGATAATCTAATGTATGATTTCATGCCTATATCTATGTACGATTATCTAATGCATGATTTTATTCTAATGCATTATATTATCGCCTAATGCAGATTAGTCTGATAATGATTATTTTATTAATTTAGTCCTGTTTTATTATCTGACACTGACTATTTGAATAATATGATTATTTTATCATTTAATACTGATTAACTTCATGTTGACCTATTCACATTTGTTGACTGATTGTTGTTGGTTTGTGAATTGGTGTTGGGATTATTTGGTTCCTCGTAAACTGTATCTGAACTGGAAGAAGATGATGATGGCGTTTGTACATTGGATTGAGTGGTAGTGTTGGGGGTAGTGGTATTTTTGACATTGTAAACAACTGGTAATTCACTGGGTGTGCTGATATTTAGGCCGGTGTAGTTGTTGTTGCCAAGGTTAAAATTAGTGAACATACTAGCCCCTGTTCCGAATCCAAATGCAATTAAGGATATCACCAGGGCAACAGCTGCCTTTCCCTTTAATTCTTCTTTCATATAATCAAACCCTTCTTCACATTATAAGTATAATCTAATTATTAAGTAATTAGTAAGTAAGATTTCGTTAGGGAAGGGGCCCTTTCACAGGATCCCTAACTAATGTTCATTTCCTTAAAATTAAATAAATGAGATTTGCTCACGCTGTAAGTGCGTAGAGTAAAGCCAGTGCAATGGCAACCAATCCAAACTCCCAGTAGCCCACATTCCAACCAATAAGGGTGACTATGAAGACGAAGACAAATATCAGAACTATGCGACCAGTTTTCTCCTGCATAAATTCAATGACCGCACGACTGAACTCTGAGGGTATGTAATAGGCATAAATTCCATCAGCCAGATCAAAGACCATTACTGGTGAGTTGTTCCATATTTTGATGTCATCAGCCATTTGAGCTCTTTCCCCAGCTTCTCGACGACTTTTACCAATTCCAACACGTAATCTAGCACCGTTATTGAGGGCATGCCATGCTGAGTCGATACCAGCTCGGAGTGCAGCATCTTTGGTGGGTAAATTGGCAATTAAGTCATCCCCTCCTTCACGGTATCCTTCAATTCTACCGTTACATTCCTTCTCAATGAAATCTTTAACTTCATTCATGATCTCCACCAGTCGGTCACGACCCTGTTCTTCAATGAACTGGGTGGAGTCAAAGGCATCGATGAATAGGTAATTATCGTAAACTGCTGGTGTTCCTTCCAGTTTGGTTATTTTACTGGAGAAAACGATTGCAAATTCCCCACCTAGTTTGGTGAATCCTACTCCTGAAGTTTCTCCAATTTGTTTGTTGAGGTTAATGGATCTTTCAATGGATGCAGCTCCAGTCATTCCAGCTGCTGCCCGAACATCGATCTGCTTTTCCATTCCCATTTTAATTAATTCCACACCTACTCTTATGGCATCGTTTTTGGATAGAAGCCGGGATACAATCTCGGTGTTACTTCGTTCAACAATTGTACCTTTTTCTTTCTGGATGAATTGAACGAACTGGTCGATGATTCCCTTATTACCTCCGAAGACTTCCACATAAAGGTAACGGTCGCTACCCATAATTATGTTACTTAAAAGAGCATATTCATTTACATCATTTTCAGCAGGTTTGATTTCAACGAATCTGCGATTTTCGGGTATATTCCCTCGTCCCACTTCTTTTAAAAGATTATGAAAGATGTTTTCCGTGGTTATGTTAGCTCTTTCTATTTCCAGGAGCATGGTACGGGTGTAATTCACCATCTCCACATATTCGGTTTCTTTCTCGTTGGTAGGATAATATTTAGTACCTATACTTAAAACCCGGTGTTTCAAGAGGAAACCAAATAACGTTCTCAACAGGTAGTTGCCTGCCATTTACTTGTCTCCTCCCTTGTCTAGATTTATATCGTAGTGTCCTGGTTTTTCCATTAGCATGCTCGGTTTTACTGATACTATAGGGAACTTCCATGTTCCTAACCGTGCAGCGACTGTGCTGGCTATGTTTCTTGAGTTTTTCTTGACAAAGGAGTAGTCATGATCATTGATGGTGATGTTAACATCAAATGGTGATTCTTCCAGTATTTCATCAGAGTAAATAATATTCAACTCAAAAGTCCCTGGTTTGGTGAATAAATCGTTACGAACCGCCACCAGGGGAGCATGATCTAATTTTAAACGATCCCCGACAGTCACTGCAATGTTACCTGCATTTCTTACCGCGTCCCGGTAGTCGCGTGGGCTGACCAGTACAAAGATGATGAAGTCACTGGTTCTCTCGGCATCTTCAACCATCTTCATGACCTTATCAAACAGGGGTATTTTCATGAACATTCCTTCAATTTTAGAATCTATACCCTCATCATTAGTCTTCGATATACGGTCAATTGCCTCTTTAGCAACTGCAATGCCTGAAAGTTTCTTATTTTTCTTCAGTTTATACGATTCATATCCCTTTTTCTCAAACTCAGATAGGATCTGGGTAGAAATCTTTTGCAGGATATTTTTAATCTTTTTGGGTTGAGCAGAGCTCCCAATTACTATATTCTCACCTTTAAAGCTATATGGGATTCTGCGACTGTTAATATCCCTGAATTCATCGAAAAACTCGCGGAAGGCATCATTGGATAAAATTTTAGCATCTTCCTCTTCAGCCAGATTCAGAATGTAGTGATCAGCATTGGTGCCTGAGGGTACCTGATGTACCTTTTCCTCATCAAGGAGTTTGTTGAATTCTTCCTTCTCATCGATTTCATGTCTCAGCGACGCATCAGCGATGAGAATAGGATGGTATCCTAATTTTTCCAGTGCCTCTACTGCTTTAAGCAATTTTTTTAGGCTTGGTTTTCCATCCCTTTTTTCGAAGTGGGCTACGTTAGATGCATCCACAATTACCTGCAATCAATCACCTACACCTGTTTTCATACTTTGCCAGAGGGTGGGTTTCACCATCGGCAGTGTTCAAGAGGATATCTATATGTTCTTCATCTATATTAATTGTATTAAAGGAGGGCGTATCTTTCCCCCTGAGTTTAAAGGAAGAAACTGTTCCAGCAGTGGCAAAAACAGTTTCATGAACTATCCATGTATGTGGAACATGTTTATGACCTGACAGAACCAGGTCTGCTTTATTTTCAATTAATGACATTAATATATCACCAGCATCACTTAAAACATTCCTTTCACGACCTGTACGGGGTACAGGAATAATGTGATGGTGTAATGCAATGATTTTAAATAATCCTTCCTTCGATGCGTTTTTCATGGCTTTTTCCATGAAACTCTGCTGTGACCTGCCCACTTTACCGAAGTTGAGATCGGGTTCACTGCTATCCAGTCCAATAACTTTGAATCCATGATTTTTAACCTTAAGTGTACCGTACCTATCTTTGATAAGTTCCTCAAAGCAGATGTTTCCCAGGTGGCGGGAGTCATGGTTTCCAGGCACCACTAGAAGTGGTGTTTTGAACTGTTCCAGATATTCTGATGCCTGTTTTAATTCATTGTAATATCCATTATCAGATAGATCTCCAGTGACAATGGTGGCATCAACTCCCATCTCATTGATCCGGTCGATGACATTGAGGATCAGTTCTTCACGGAAGGATAGGGATCCCACGTGAAGGTCGGAAATATGGGCAATTAATGCCATTTAACTTAACCTCAGGATAGCCTCAGCCAGGTCACCACCAGTCTCTTCCAGGGCTTTTCTAGCTTCTTCCTGACTGACCCCGGTCTGGGTGGCCACCAGGTCCACATCATCATCGGGTATTATAAGTTCAGTTTCAATTGCTCTTTCTGTGCTTTTTCCAGATATCTGATAGGTATCCTGACCCATGAAGTTCATGAGGTTAACCTTGGGATTAGTGATTATCAGTTCTTTATTTTTAAATTTAATGATAACTTCAGTGACACCTTTAACATCTTTCGTGTCCATGCCCATCTGTTTCATGGCTCTTTGCATTTGTTTTAATTGTTTGGGGTTCATTCCTGCGCCAGGTAACATTAAAAGCCTCCTTTTCTTGTCTTTACTGCTTGACCTGTGTTAAAATCAAGTATTTCTCTTCCGTTTAATATTGACTTTCCAAAGGCCAGGAGTTGGTCTTGTTCATTTACTATCAAAACTTCTTCCTTTGCATGGATATCTATATCACAATTTATAACGAATTTAGCAAATATACTTTTTCCTTCCCGGGCAAATGGTTCCGCATCTTCATTAACCACCACCCTGTTTTTAGGGTAGGGGAGGTATCGGTGCAACCGGCGAGCACCTTCCCTGGCCAGTACAAAAACACCATCACTTGCCCTTAAAGTGGCGATGAGTTCTTCATCATCATAAACATGACGTATTTTCCCTGTCTTTCTGCTTTTAACAATTTTCACATCTCCACTAAAAAGACCTTCCCCTGAACCTGCTCCGAACTGGTAATCAGCTATCATTTTTATTCTTTCCTGCTCATTTACCACAATATTTAATGGTTGAGGGAAATGGTATTCCTCCAGTGGATATTTTTTGTTGAGAGAGAATGCTTCCACTACCTCTTCACTAATTATGACCTGATCAAAGCCTTCCAGATAATCGGAAAGAATATTTCGAACCATTTTAAGTGAATCTTCATCGTAACTATCTGGTGATTCATTCTGGGCCAGTGGATATACCTGATCCAGTTCCAGTGGGATCACCCCAAATGGCACATCAACCACAGTTACCTGCATATCTTCCAGTTGATCAAGACTTTCCTGTTGACGGATAACTCGATAGAATCTTTCTGGAATATCATATAGACGTTCAGAATAAGGTTTACCGCTCCGGGGAAGAAGTAAAACACTCTTTTTAGGAGGAGTCTGTTTCATCTTCTTCAGGTGGCGGTATACCTCTGGACGATGGAGGGATTCCGGGCCTGTGTAGAAGAATGCTGATTTTTTGTAGGGAGGATCGTATTTTTCCAGATCCTCGGAGTAATTTTTAAGAGTGCGCAGTGCTTCCAGGAGGAATGGATGGGCACGGCAACGTTGTTCAACCAGTTCCCAGAGGCTTCCTTCAACAATTGCCTGACGGATCATTCTCATCTCAGCAAAACTAATCCTTAAATTATGTATGGCCAGTAATTTGGATCTTTCGGGTTTTTCCATCTGCCGCAACTGTTCTGGAGTGTAATTGGTGCACACTTCACATGAGCATGGCATTTCATAGAGGTTTTCAAGTTTTAATGTTCCATTGGGCATTAAAAGACGGTCAGCCTCTGCATAAAGAATGTAGGCTGCAGAGTCAAACAGGTCACATCCCATGGCCACTGCCAGGGCAAATATCATGGGGTGACCGGCACCCATAAGATGGCGGGGTCGTGAATCTGGTAGATGACTTACCGATGCCATGACCACTTCCACTAACTCTTTATAACGGTAGGATTCCATGAGTGGAACCACCGCTCCAATGGGATGGACCTGGAAATCCATTTCTCCCAGTGCATCAGCACACTTGCTGCGCAGGTCAGGGAAGGTAGAGCCCTGCACCACTGAGTTAAGCATTAATTCATCCCGGACTTCCAGTGATTCAATTGCTCTCTGGAGTGTGATTTCCAGTTCTCTCTCTGCACGTTCACGTTTAACTGATGGAGGGGTGGGTATATCCAGAGATGTTCCAATGTCTGTTCCTATTTTTTCCTGAAACTCAATTATTTCCTGATTGGAAACCTGAACATCCCCATAAACAGAGAGCTGGAATGATCCAGAATCTGTGATTATTGGTCCTGGAAAATCAATTAATTCATGAACACCTTCGTTAAGTGCTATTTCCCTTAGATCCTCATTTTTATAGATGAGGTAGGCATTGGTGATCACAACCTCTGCCCCGTAATCAGCAACCTGGAGGGTTTGTTTTCCCGGGTGTATAACTGGCATGAGTGCTGGGGTTTTTATGGTTCCATGGGGTGTTTTCAGGGTCCCTACTCGGCCCCTTGCATCTTTATATTTTATTTCAAAGCTCAAATTTTTCACCTTATAAAAATATATCTAAATAATAGAATTCAAACAAATTAGTGTCAATATAATAAGTACATCTCAAGTAGAATATTCTCTAATTTTTAATTACAATACTTTTTAATGAATATATTATTTAATTTTATAGTTATTTTTATTTGTTAATCATTAAAATTACTCATCTTTAAAATTACCCTTAGCTACTATCTTTAATCTTTTCTCCATCTCTTTGATTCTTTCTCTGGAACTGGAATTACCCTTCTGACCACAGCAACATATACAATTTGAAAACTGGGGACACACCAGATAACGAGCTTTTAATGAATTTAATTCATTAATATTGAATTTTTCCAGATGTTTGAGCACCCGTCTTTTAATTTTCATATCCTCCAGATCACTGGCCAGATAAACCGGTGATTTAACGGTTGATGCCATTTTATAGTGGCCTCTTAAAGCCATCCTCTCAAGCTGTCTTTTTTCAATTATTTCATCAGTTGAAGAGTTTAGATCCGGATCCCTAAAGGGAATTCCAGCATCAGATAGGGCAATCATGCGCTCATCGCTTTGGTTCAAAGATTTGGGAATTCTGTTTAATGTGAAAGAAGCAATAGTTCCACCACTTCTTCCCAAAGCAGGTCCTTCTCCTATTTCCAGACCAGTATCAATGAGTGCGTAGCGCACTGGAGCTGCAGAAGTGTAGGTTAAAATAACCCCCTCTTTTTTAAGTGAGTTTCCAAGTTTAGCTAAAAATTCTTGGCTGTAAAGCTCGGGCGATTTATGAGGACTGAAAGGGTCCAAAAATACGGCATCATAACACTGGGTTTCTGGAAGTTCCATAATCATTTTCCTAGCATCCTCACAGTGCAAACGGATATCCACACTGGATGGAATTTCTTTCATCTCGTGTGAAAATGACAGGACTCCTGAAGTTATTAAGTAATTTTCTATGGCTTTTCGAATTATGCGATAGGCTTCTATTGAATGAGGATTTGAGGGATTATCTTTTGAGGGATTATCTTTTGAAGGATTATCTTTTGAAGGATTATCTTTTGAAGGATTATCTTTTGAAGGATTATCTTTTGAAGGATTATCTTTTGAAGGATCTGGTATTAAGAGAGTTGCAGCTAAAACTTCCCATGATATTTCCACCAGATCCATCTTCACCTGTTCTATCTTACCTTCCCCCAGAAGGTCCAGAACCTGTTCCAAAGCTGCCGCTGCATTAACACCCAGCCCACTGCAAATATCCAGAATTGCAATGTTTTTCTTATCCCTTAGATTTGCGGGTTTAGCGAATTTCTCACGGGCCTCTCGAAAGGCACCATGAGTAGTGTGCATTGTTTCTCGAGACTCATTTATCTCTTCAGACTGCAAAGTGTAAGTACCATCGGAGGTCTCCACCAGATAATCTTTAATTTTTGATTTAGCCCATTTACGTGCATTTTTATCTCCTTTGTTCTCTTTTAATGACCATTCCCTAACTATGTCCATGGCCCTTTCTTCAGGGGTCAAAGGAGTGTAAAATGAATTTTTGTTATTTTCCATAGAAGAAAACTCTTAAATTTTTTTTAAATTACATTAAATTTTTAAATGAGTCAATTTTCGATACAAATGAGTCAATTTCAATATAAAATATTGATTTAACTTAGTACACATGATTAAATAATTATTGTAAGCAAGATTAAAATTATCATAGCAATGGGTTACTTTTTGAGATTAAATAAGTTTTGAGATTCGAATAAACATTTTTTTAATTTGAAGATAGAGATAAAATTTAAGAGATATATATTAAAAATATGACTATGTAAACGAGATTCAAGGACTGATTTAATTATAAAATTTTTGTTAAAAATTTGTTAATGGACAAAAATGTAGAAGTACAATAAATATACATTACTTAAGAACTATGTAAATATACTTAATTTGTATTATATACTTTATTTAAAATCATTTTTACAAATTAGGTTTATTATTATTAATATATTTCAAATGGTTAAAGTTTTAATTGTACAAAATTGCATCAAAAATTAAAGTATAAGGAAAATTTCAGGAGATGTCAAATTGGTCAAGATCATTGGAATTGTGGGAAGTCCCCGTAGTAATGGTAACACTGAAAATCTGGTAAAAGAAGCTCTTCAATCTGCTAAAGATGCTGGAGCCGAGATAGAACTCATAAAATTGGGAAATGCTGAAATTGAACCATGTATTGCCTGTGACATATGTAAAGCAACTGGAGAATGTGCTATATATGATGATATGGGTGGAATACTGGAAAAAATAAGGGAGTCCCATGGGCTGATCATTGGTAGTCCTGTTTACTTTGGTAGTGTTACTTCTCAGCTAAAAATGTTAATAGACAGGTCAAGACCTCTCCGTATGGATTTCAAATTGAAAAATAAGGTTGGTGGTGCAATTGCTGTTGGAGGATCACGTAACGGTGGTCAAGAAACTACAATATCTACTATCCACGACTTTCTACTGATCCATGATGTTATAATAGTTGGGGATGGTGCTCCCCTGGCTCACTATGGTGGAACTGGAGTTGGAAGTGCCAAAGAAGCCTCAGAAAGTGATGAAGTGGGCCTTCAAACCTCTCGTAACCTGGGTAAAAGAGTAGCAGAACTGGCCATGAAAATCAATGAAAATTAAACTTTCAGAATCAATACACATTTAATAATCAATACAAAATTATGTTAACTTTCTAATCACAGGGAGAATTAGATTTGAAAGACACCAAACCCCTTGAAAAATTATCAGAGAAACAAAAAGGCATATCCATAGTGCTACCTGCTTACAATGAAGAAAAAACCATTAAAGAGGTTATGGAAGAATTGATTGATATTGGTTTTAATCTGATTGTGGTTGATGATGGTTCCACTGATAACACCTACCAGGTTTCCCTGAATTTTTTAAAGAAGTATCCATCCCAGGTAAGTTTATACCGGCATCTTATTAACAGAGGATTGGGAGCAACCCTGAGAACCGGAATTGAAGCTGCACTTACCCATGACTCTACTATAATCATTACCTTTGATGCTGATGGTCAACATCATTCTCAGGATATTCTACCCATCTGCCAGCCCCTGATTCATGATGAAGCAGATGTAGTGATTGGGAAGAGGAACTTCAATGAAATGCCATTCCATAAGAAGTTCGGGAACGTGGTGATGAACTTAATCACTCTTATTTTTTATGGAAAGAATGTTGAGGATTCCCAATCGGGTCTCCGTGCATTTAACAGGAAAGCAGCCGGTTTAATGGAACTCCACTCCCGAGATTACGGAGTTTCTTCCGAGATAATTGGAGAAGTAGGGCGAAAACATCTGCGCATGGTCGAAGTGCCCATAACCACTATTTACACTGACTATTCCCTCTCTAAGGGTACTAACACCAGGGTGGGTTTAAAAATATTGGCCAGGCTAATTAGAAATGTTTTCAAATAACAGGAGCGCGTGTCAATGATATTGTACCAGTACATAGGAATAATTATAGGGATAATTGGAATATTAATAACTTTTATGAGGTTTAAAGACGCAAAAATGTCTTTTAACATGTTAATAGTATGGATTGTTATCTGGTTACTTTTAATTATCTTTTCAATCGATCCTGACACCACATCAGCCCTGGCCAGTATAACTGGAATCGGAAGAGGTTTAGACCTTATCCTAATTATAGGACTCATAGGCTGTTATTATTTTATATTCAAAATATACAACCTTATTGAAAATGTTGAAGGGGAAATAAGCAGTTTAGTCCGGGAGATAGCGTTGGAAAGAGGCAAAACAAAAGATAAACATAAAAATATTTCTCATGAAGATTCACAAGAAAAATAAAGTATTCCAACAATTGAGGAAAAAATAACAGTACCAGACAAAAGAGTTATCTCAATTTAAAGGAGTATTATCACAGTTATGATCAATTACTCTACTCATCGGAAAAATCCATAGCACGGTTTAAATGATTTAATAATCTTTTTCCAGAATTTTCAAAGGTCCAAAAATTATTAACAACCTTAATTGAATTTTCAGATAATTTTTCAATTTTGCTAGGATCTAAAAGTAGTTTAGAGATTTCTTTAGAAAATAATACTTCATCTCTGTCTGTGAGAATTCCAGTATAATCATGAATAACACTTTCACGTACCCCACCTTCTTTCACAGCAACAACTGGAGTTCCACAGCTCATTGCTTCTACTGGAACTAAACCGAAAGGTTCAAGATAGGATGCATAAACCACTATCTTTGCCTGATTGTACAGTAAGACTAATTCATCATCACTGATTAAACTTAACATTTTTATTTTAACATCCAATTGACTTGCCAAATTTACTAAATATTCTTTCCAGGGAATATTTCCCTGATCGGATACAATTATTAGTTCTGGGCGTATTGCAGATTCAATTTTTGCTAAAGATTTAATAATAAAATCAAAGCCTTTTTCAGGTAGGCATTGCCCCACTGATAGTACAAAATTTTCTTTAGGAATCTCAATGGGTCTAAATAAATCTGTGTCAACTCCCAAATATGAAACAAATGAATTTTGAGCATAACTTTTTAGAATAGCTTCATGTGAAAAAAAAGAATTGACAACTGTATATTTGGAGTATTCTGAGAGTTTCCGGTCAAGGGAGATCATACGGGAACCGTAAAGTTTTAAACGGAAACTTCCTAAATTGTTCGTTGTTCTTAAACCAGCTTTTTCAAAAAGAATTCTGGAAATTTCATTGCGGAAAAGGAACGTTTGTTGACAGTAATAAACATGTGGTTTTTTAATGTATTTCAAAAAGAAAGGTGCCATAGTGTGCCTGTCTTGTTCACAAAGTACCACATCATAATCTCCTTTATTTACAGCTTCTGCAATGTTCTTTTGGGTTTTTTCAAGGTCAGTTATAGGAATTGTATCCGGAAAATATTTCAAAGCTGAAACAAAAAAACCAGGAATAGTATTTTTTACCTCAAAAATATTTAAGTTATCTACAATATCTTTCAAGGGTAAATAATCTTCATTTGCAGTTGAGGGGATAAAAACATCAACTTCGTGGTTTTTAGCCAAAAAATCTACATTATTATACAATGCCCTTTTTGCCCCTCCTGAAGGTAGATTATGGAAAACTGCTATTTTCATTGTTTTAAACCTTTGATTTGAATAATTGGAAGCTAATGAGTTAAATTGTCTTCTATAAATTTATAAAGTTTATGGAAGAGTTTTTTCGAATAAAAGAGCCATAAACTCCATTATATTATATCTTATTAATCACCTTTTAAAAGATTTTCATATGTTAAATGTTTTTTCAGTTTTTCCCAGGTGAACATTTTTTATCTTAACATTATCTATCAATTTATAGCCGGGAAATTATGTTCAGGAATTAAATAGGATATTTCATTAAAATCAACCATTTCAACCAGATTTTCAGTAGTTTTAAGTACATCTTATATTTCCCATACATTTTCCCTTATGTTTAATCAATAATGGCGTTAATTGATAATTTATCCATATAATTCATGGTATTATTGTATTTAAATCTCGTTTATCATTTCATATATTTTCCATGTTTTTTTGGCAGTTTTTTCCCAAGTAAACATTTTAGACCTTTCCAACCCATTCTTCTGCATATCCTTCTGCAAATTAGGATTTGTTAAAACTTGATAAATTGATTCAGTTAAAGCATCTACATCCAGGGGATCTACCATGATTCCTGCCTCTCCCACAACCTCAGGCAGTGAAGAAGTGTTAGATGTTATTACAGGAGTGCCACAAGCCATGGCCTCCAATGGAGGCAAACCAAAACCTTCATAGAAAGAAGGATACACCAGCAAATCAGCTGCATTATAAAACTTAATGAGGTCATCATCAGGAACATAACCTGGAAATATCACATCATCTTGAAGATTTAATTTTTGAATTTCTTCCAGTACATTTTCATGTTTCCAGCCCATTGCACCTATGTTCACTAATTTATAATCCAATCCCCTCTTTTTTATCTTATAAAGGGATTTTAAGATAGATGTGATATTTTTCCTGGCTTCAACTGTGCCAACATGTAAAATGAAATTGTAATTGATGTTGTAGTCTCTTTTCAAATCTTCTTTAAAATTATCTTTTAAGGGGCAATATCTCGAATCAGCTGCAAGGTGGGTTACTCCTATTTTATTTTCAGGAATGCCAAGATATTTGATACAATCTTCACGAGTATTATAAGAGTCAACTATTATGAAATCCACTTTTTTCTTGATAATATTCAATAGAAAGGCCCATGAACGTCCAATATGAAATTTAAACATTTCTGGAAAAAGGATTGGAGTTAAATCATGTATTGTCAGAATTTTTTTTACACCATAATTAATAAAAAAAGGAGTAGTCTGGTTGATCCAATGGAACGGGAAATGCAAGATATCTACCCCAGAATTTTTCACTGCCAGAGGCATACCTATTGTGTTGGTTAATAATGGTATTTTAGGTATCAATATTTCATTAAATTCATTATATATGGGATCATTGTTTTTTTTATGATGAATTAAATCTATATTTTTTGAATAACCCAGTTTATGCATTTCATTCAGAAGACTGTAGAGATAGTTATCTACACCTGTTCTTGATCTATCAATGCTCCACGAAAGAATACCGACTTTCATTAATAATCACATAACTCTTTTTTTAAAGGAAAAATGAAATAAAATTACTTAAATTTATGGGTTTACCTATAGTTATCCTTGTGACAAACCATACTAACATAAAGTTACTTATGCTAATATTTAAAAACCATACTCGGGCTTCAAAAATATCTGAAGAGAGTTCTACCCCTCATTATACCTAGATATTTGTTTAAATAATAGTTTTCGGTATCTATATTATCCTTTAAATAATAGTTAACCGTGAACTTTATTCCAATATTTCTTCTAGGAATATGATTTTTATACGAAGATAAGGATTATAAACTCTCATTTATACTTCATAAATTTTAATTAACCCCTTAAACATGCCACATTCCTATTAACAGAAAATTTTGTGATGTATAATGATATAATGTACTAAAAATAATTATTATAATCAAAGAGGGTTTACTGGTTATTAATAAGAGAATTATTATAATAAAAATTGAATAATAATAATTTCTGTTAATTTAGTTGGATCATAAAATATAAAAACCAATTGGAAAAAACTAGTAGAAAAAATTCTCACAATCCATACTTCTATACAAAGGGGATAAAAAAATTCTTTAAATAAGTAAAAAAGATTAATAAAGAATTTGAAATTAATTTCAATAATGCAACTTAATTTGTTAAGATAATATGAACACTACTCAAAAAATTGCCAAAAATACAAGTCTGCTCCTCATATCCCAGGTATTAAGTTTCTTATTAGCCTTCTTCTACACACTCAACTATGCAAATTATCTGGGAGCAGCTGGTTTTGGGATAATTTCTGCAGCTTTAGCTTTAGCTGGAATATTAACCATATTTACTGACCTTGGCTTAACCACTTTAACAGTTCGTGAAGTAGCAAGGGACAAATCTCTTGCCAGCAAATATATTGGTAACATAACTATAATAAAGCTAATTTTCTCCATCGTTACTTTAATAGCGACTTTTATAATAGTGCAGTTATTTGTACACGATCAGCAATCATCCACTGTCATATACATTATTACTACAGCTCTAATTTTCGGTGTAATATCTGGAACATTCAGCGCAGCATTTCAGGCCTACCAAAAAATGGAGTACCAATCAATAGCAACGGTACTTTACAGTATTCTAATGTTTGCAGGGATTTATATCGCGATTTATTATAATTCAAACATTTTAGCCTTTGCAATGGTCTTTTTAATCATTAACTTCCTCATTTTACTCTTCAATATTGCTATTTGTCTTTGGAAATTTGTGGTTCCCCGTTTCGAGCTGGATTTGAAACTATGGAAATCATTGATCATTGAATCATATCCCCTTGCTGTGTCCAGTATTTTTGCAGTGATTGCTTTTAAAATTGACACAATAATGCTCTCTTTTTTAGCAGGGGATGTTTCCACAGGACTTTACAGTGCTGCTTATAAATTATTAGAAGCTTTAATGTTTATTCCTTCAGTTTATGCCACTGCCATACTTCCAGTATTCTCTAAGTTCCATATTGATTCTCGAGAATCTTTGCAATTCTCTTATTATAAATCTTTCAAATATTTGAGCATGCTAGGAATTCCAATAGCAGTTGGGACAACCCTTTTAGCTAATGAGATCATTTTATTATTGTTCCAATCAGGTTACATCCAGGCAATACCCATACTCCAGATATTAATATGGGCCATACCCATAATATTCGTGAGCTATGTCATAGGAGCCTCAATAATATCAATAAACAGGCAGCACGAGACTATGAGAATAAGTTTTATTTGTATGCTGCTAAATGTTATATTAAACCTCATTTTTATTCCTAAATATGGTTATATTGGCGCGGCAGTAGTAACTGTAATTACAGAATTGTCTTTATTCCTGTTTTATTACCATTTAATCTCCAAATATTTATGCAAAATTAAACTGCGTAAAGTTCTCCTGAAACCAATTATAGCCAGCTTTATCATGGCATTGTCCATTATATTGATTAAAACCATCATGGTTAAAGTTAATCTGTGGGTAATTATAATAATTGCCACCATAACCTACTTTGCAGTTTTAATTCTCCTTAAATCATTCACTAAAAGTGATAAAGAAATATTTAAGGACATACGTGGCAAATATATGGATAAATAAATTCCAAGTTGTTAAAACCTTTGATAATTGTTAATTTTGTTAAATTTTTACGTATATTCAATATACTGCAAATTATATGTATCAAAGAACAAAAAAAATATTGCCTGAGGCATGTAAAATAATATTAAATCACAACAAGAATGAAATAATTAATATGGCTGATTAAATGAAAATATCAATTATCATAAACACTTTTAACGAAGAAAAAAATATTAAAAACTGTTTAGAGTCTGTAAAATGGGCTGATGAGATAATTATAGTGGATATGTACAGTGAGGATAATACTGTTGACATAGCCAGGAAATACACTGATAAAATTTTCTTCTTTAAGAGAATGGGTTATGCAGATCCTGCGCGGCAATTTGCATTAGAAAAAGCTTCAAATGAATGGATACTTGTTGTAGATGCTGATGAGTTAGTACCACTCAAATTAGTGAATAAATTACATGAAATAATAGAAAAAGATTGCGGTGATGTAATTTATATTCCTCGTAACAACTATTTTGCAGGCAAACAAATACATAATATGGGTTGGGGAGCTTTAGACGATTTACAACCACGTTTTTTCAAAAGGAAATACCTGAATTTTGGAGAAAAAATCCACGATTTTTACAATATAAATGAAGATGCCAGAATATATAAGATAACTGATCCCCACGAAGGATTCATTCACTTCAGTTACCTAGATTTTGAAGATTATATTGATCGCCTTAATAAGTACACATCCATAGAATCTAAAAATATATTTGAAAACGAAGAAAAACAAAATCAACAAAAAAACATTATATCACTGTTATTTAGATTATTAAATGTTTTTTTTAGTAATTATATACGCCAGAAAGCATATAAAGATGGTTTTAGAGGGCTTTCTCTCAGTTTATTAGCGGTTATTTATAATTTAACTGTTTATTTAAAGTTAACCTTGATGGAAGAATACAATACAATCGATACCCGGGAAAAAGTAAGAGATGAATACTTAAAAATCGTTGATAAACTCCTTTTGGAATATACTAAAAAATAATAGAAACAATCATTATTTTATTGGAATTAATCTGATACCATTTTTTCATTATTAACTACTTTTTTTCAAATAAATTAAAAAATTAAGCCATTATAAACTATTAATATCATCATCCCAATGGTTTTATTTCACACCATATGTCGTGGTAGTAAGTTTTTGAAGAAAAAACTTTGCCCATTAAAAATGTAATTCCACGAGGGATTACATTATTCCATAATCCTATTGTTTTCATTGCATTTATTTTCCCGGCCTCATGATAAGTTATTATTTCTCCCCCCGCCAGGTTGATCAAATTATAACATTCATCTTTTGAGAATCCACAATGTTTATGGGTTTTATCCAATTGATGTGGTTCAAAAAGACCATATTTAATCCACATTTCTTCATTCCTTTTAGGAATATTGATAAGTACGTTTTTTCTTGTGGATTTTAAGGAATTAACAAGTAATTTTAAGGGATCATCCACATGTTCAAGTATGTTATATAAAATTACAGTATCCACTTCCGGAAATTCAATTTCTGATGAATTGCCCACAATCAGATTAACATCAGCAGGATACTCATAATCATCATATTTAACTAAATCAATTCCATAATACTTATTATCCCAACCATTACTCTTTAAAAACGTGTATAATTCGCAAGTCGCACATCCCACGTCTAAAACATCACCTTTTTGATATTTCAGGGCCAAATAAGCGTAAAAAGGAGGTTTATACCATTTTTTCCATCCAAAATCAAAGTCATTTTTTATTAATTGATCTGTAACTTTAACACTCTCCCCCATGTTTTCCTGTTATTCATTAGATCATAAACAGTTAATTTAATAATTCCATAAACCAATCTTCTTAGAAATTATCTAACATATATTAAATAACCACAATTTTACCTATAAATTTACTATTAATATAGGCTTATGACATAATCGTCGGAAAAGATTCATAGTAAAAATTTGTATTTTGAATAACACCGTTAAATTTTTATTTTTATCACATACCGTTGTTTCCCACTCACCTGAAGCATCACGTAGTTTGGGTTTACAACTTATTACTGCTAACCACTCAAGATCCCTCCTACAAAGAGCACAGATAATCCCAAGGAATGCTTGTAATTTGACTGAAAAATCCCCATTTCTAAATACACCTTTATATTGGGTAATTGCTTCGTCCCAATTGCCATTTAATAGAGATAATCTAGATGATACTGCAATCTGGTCATTTAACATTTTTTCATGAAATTTTGATTTATCATCTATGTTAAATTTCACAGCTTCTTTAAGGGATGAATCCATTTTTTCATAGAAATCAACGGAAATCATGAAAGCTTTGGTGATTTCAATCTCCTGGGTAGTGGTTACTTGTGCTTTATGCTTCCTCCAGTAGCCCATTACCAGGTCCGATGGATAGAATTTACCTTCCAAACTCAGTTCTAAAAAAGTACTGTAATCAACAAAAGGTGCGTCTTCATACTGCAGGAATCCTCCAATTGATAATAACGCATTTTTATCTATCATAACCGTGCATGGTTGCATGAAATTATAAATAAGAAGATTTCGTATGATCTCTTCCTGGGACATGTGCATAAAAGGTTCAAGGCTAGGGAGGTCGAAGGAAATAATTTCATTCTTATCATTAATGGTATTCTTTCTTCCCCAGCTCAGTACTACTTCCGGTTTTTCAAAGATTTTCACCTGTTCTTCTAATTTATATTTGGGCCAGGCATCATCCCCTTCTAGAATAGCAATTAAATCACCCTGAGCTAAATTTAAAGCCCGGTTATAGGTCTCATTCAATTTCCAGATACCTACGTTTTCTTGTTTTACGTGTTTAATCCTTTTATCATTATATTTTTTAATTATACTTCCGGTTCCATCAACAGAACCATCATCGACTATGATCATCTCCCAGTTTGGATAAGTCTGCTTTAGGACACTTTCTATACAGGTTCCTATGAATTTTTCATGATTGTAGGTTGGTGTTATAATAGAAACTAAAGGGTAATCAGGGTAAGGAATTCCTTTTAATTCTGATTCTGAAGATTTCATATTAATTATTGGTTCTAATGATTCCATGTTAATAACCGTGCACTATTTTTAACACTTTCGAAGTTTAAATAATTCGAAATTTGAAGATTATTTATAATAAACCGTCCCACTCTTTAATGATCTTTTTATAGGAAAAATTATCGGCCAGTTCACGGGTATTTGAATATTTTTCCTTGAAATCAGGATCTTTAATGATTTTAATCATCAGTTCGGATAACATTTTTTCAGATTCATTTAATGGTGATTCTTCTAAATTTTTAAATAAAAGTTCATTGTGAAATGGTTTGGTAAGGATAGCGTGTTCACCCAAATATGGGTAATTAACAGTTTTATTAAAATCAAACTCAGGACATAAAACCTCACGTGGTCCGGTTTTACAATCTGCAGATATAACTGGAAGATTCACTGTAATTGCTTCTATTAATGATAAAGGAAGGCCTTCCCAGAGGGAACTGAAAACAAAACAATCACTGTTGGCCAGGAATGGGAAAACATTCTCCTGATCACCTAAAAGAAACACATTCTCACTCAAATCAAGTTCCAGGATTAAATCTTCCAATTTCTCCCTTAAATTACCTTCACCTAAAATAAATAACCTGGCATTTTGGTGTTTATCCACCACCTGCCGAAAGCTCCGAATCAAAAACCAGTGCCCCTTCTGTCTGGTTAATCTACCCACATTAATAAAGTTAAAAGTTTCTTCTTCAATCTTTCCATTTTCATTGGTCTTACCTTTAAATTCGTGGATCTTTCCTTTAAATAACTCATTGTAATCTTCAGGAAGTTCTTCAAGAGATGATTGAATGTTCTTTTCTATGTCCATCATATTGTAGATGGTTAATGTATTTGAAATACCATAAGTATCATTAAGGATTCGTTCAACCTCTTTTGAAACACACACAACCTTATCAGCCCGTGGATAGAAGAACTTGATTAACCTGAATTTGGAAGGACTGTCCAAAAATATTTCGGGATTCATATGTTGAGATAGAATAATACGAACCTTATTTCCAAAAAGCCAACGGCTTAAAACTGCATGGAAGTTACTAACTTCAGACACTGCAATTATAGTTTCTATTTCCAGATCTTCACAGATTTTTTTTAATCCGGGGTGCATACCTGAAAAGATCAATCCCTCTTTTTAGGGGATTTCCATAAATATAACCCTCATTAAGCGTGTAGTAATCGCCAGAAAATTTGAATTTAGGGTTTTCATCCATTAAGGTTAAGTATGAAACGTCATAACCCTGATTATACAGTTCTGTGCCTAGTATTGCAGCGAAACGTTCAGATCCTCCGCCCACTTTAAGTGATTCTACTAAAATTAAAATTTTCATTTTTTTTATAATCCCATTTTTTATCCACTTTAATATTGTAAAATATTCAATAATAACTTAAACTGTTTTACAGGTTTATTCGCAGGATATCTTGTCCCGGATATCTTAATTTTTAATAAAGGTATCTATCAGGTAATTATCTATATTGATAATTCATTTTAGTAATTTATTCCATTGAGTTACAATTTTTTCTTTGGAAAAATTTTGGGTGATTAACTCTCCATGAGTATATTTTTTTCTTATATCTGGATCTCCAATCATTTTAATCATTATATTCGATAATATTTGCTCAGATTCACTGAGGGAAACCTCATCAAGATTTTTAAAGATGATTTCATTGGGAAATGGTTTAGTTAAAATTGCGTATTCACCAAGATAGGGATAAGTTATTGTCTCATCCAAATCTATTTCAGGGCATAATATTTCTCTGGGGCCGGTTTTGCAATCTGTTGATATAACCGGAAGATTAACTGAGAGTGATTCTATTAAAGACAGGGGTAAGCCTTCCCAGAGGGAACTGAAAACAAAACAATCACTGTTGGCCAGGAATGGGAAAACATTCTCCTGATCGCCTAAAAGAAACACATTCTCACTCAAATCAAGTTCCAGGATTAAATCTTCCATTTTCTCCCTTAAATCGCCTTCACCCAGAATGAACAACTGTGCATTTGTATATTGATCCACCACCTGCCTGAAACTGCGAATTAAAAACCATTGCCCCTTCTGCCGGTCTAATCTACCCATGTTAATGAAGTTAAAATGAGTTTTTCCTTCCTGGTTTTCTGGACCATTAATCCCTTCATCATCAGTATTCCATTCATGGTTTGTATGGTCAGTATTTTTCCCCAGATTTTTATGGATAGAACTTCTTTCCTGTATTTTGTGGTCTGCATATACTTTTAACTGGTTATTCCTCTCAAATAATGACCTATATTTGTCTGGTAATTCTTCCATGGCCAATCTGGTGTTTTTTTGGATGTCCACCATATTGTATATGGTTAATGTATTTTCAATTCCATAATCGTTATTAAGGATTCTTTCCACTTCTCTGGAAACACACACCACTTTATCAGCCTTTGGATAGAAAAATTTGATTAATCTGTATTTTATGGGACTATCCAGGAATATTCCGGGATTCATATGCTGGGTTATAATGAGGCGTACCTTATTCCCGAAAAGATACCGGCTTAGGAGTGCCTGGAAATTTGCTGGATCACCCGCGGAAATTACAGTATCTATCTTAAGGTCTTCACAGATACTTTTAATTCTGGATGAATATTTTAAAAGATCCAATCCACGTTTAAAATTGTTACCATAAATATCACTCTCATTAAGAGTGTAATAATCCCCTTTAAAACTGTATTTAGGGCTACCATCCATCAGGGCTAAATAGGAAATATTATAACCCTGTTCATGTAATTCAGTTCCCAGGATTGCGGCGAATTTATCAGATCCCCCACCAATTTTCAATGTATCCACTATGATCAAAATATTATTTATCATAAAAATGACCATTTTTTCTGCAATTTTTTATCCTTACTTTAAATTTATCTACATTGTTAAATAAACTTCATTTCTTTAATATTACTTTTAAAAAACCAATTCCATAGCCAATATGAATTGAAGGGTACATTATAGCAGCATAAAGACCTTTTAAACTTCTGGACTTGAATATGATAATTAATGTATATATTACATCTATAAAAAAATAAATCAAAAGTGGTACCAAGATTATTATAAATAATTCAAGGCTACCTGAGTAAATCAGGAATATGAAGAAGCTTAAAATGACAATCAGAAGGTAAATAACAAATAAAAGTGGTATTAAATGGAAAATATTTAAAGTTTCCCGGTATTCATGTGCAAAATTACATCGGCCCTCTCCATACTTTACCATTTGCCGGAAAAATTGTGAAGTATCTGGTCGCCGGTACTGGTAAACTAATGCTTGGGGGTGTTTTAATAGAACATAACCATTTTTTATCAATCGATAATTGAAATCAGCATCCTCACATTGAGTCATGGATTCATCATAGAATATTCCATTTTTTTCGATTATGGAACGTTTGTAAATAGCAAATGCAACAGACTCCACGATTTCTATCTTATTATCCGCGCTGTATGCAGTTCCCATCCCCCCGAGGGGTGTACGTACAACAGAGGACACTATTTTCCCATAACTGGTGTCATCATCAGGACTGGCATAGGTGGAACCAACACCACCCACTTTGCACTTTTTTTCAAAGGCATGGTAGGTTTCCAGTAATTTTTCCAACCAGTCATTATTTACGTAACAATGCCCATCAAGATAGGCTATGTATTCTGCTTTTGATGCTTTAATTCCAATGTTCCGTGCCGAGCTAATTATTACATGGGGGTTATCAAAAAGTTTTATACGGGGATCATCCTTCATTTTTTCTGTAACAATTTCACGTGTCCGGTCACAAGATTGACCGTCAATAACGAAAATTTGAATATCAGTGATAGTTTGATTTTGCAAACTGGTAAGACACCTTTCCAGGTGTTTTTCCTCATTTCGGACCCCAATTATTACGTCAATCTTACTCATGAATGTACCTCTTGAATAAATCCGGAATATTAACACCCTTAAATTAAAATATCCTCAAATACAATCTATCACCATTATTGATAAATCAATTTGTCTAATATTGTCTAATATGTGTGACTTTAAGATGATAGAAATCATGAAGGGTGATGAAAATCATGATATACTTCCAGGGCTGCACTGCCCGTGATAAACTTAAAAATATCTCCAGAAATACCCAAATAATTCTGGATATTGCAGGGGTAGACTATAAAATCCTCCAAGATGAAGATTGCTGTGGTTCAATTCTACTGCGCACTGGATTCCAGGAAGATGCCCACAAATTAATGATAAACACTTATAAAAAACTTAAGGGCGAAAAAATAGTGGTTAGCTGTGCTGGCTGCTACCGTACACTGAAAAAGGATTACTCTGAAGTTTTTGGGGAAGAATTGGACGTTACCCATATCAGTCAGCTTCTTGAAGAGTTGATTAAAGAAGGGAAAATCAGGACAAAAAAGGAGAGTTTGAAGGTTACCTATCATGATCCCTGTCACCTGGGACGGCACTGTGGAGAGTATGAGGCACCGCGCCGGGTAATAGGTGAAAAAGCAGAACTGGTGGAGATGGATAAAACTGGTGAACATGCCAGTTGCTGTGGTGCAGGTGGAGGAGTTAAGTCCGCTTATCCAGAATTATCATCAGAAATTTCAAATAAAATAATTGATGAAGCCCTTAAAACCGGAGCGGATCTGATGGTCACTTGCTGTCCGTTCTGTGTTTTGAATCTGGAATCGGATAGAATGAAGGTTATGGATCTCACCGAGTTCATGTTGTTGGGTGATGCATTATTTTCAGGGGAAAACGATACAATAAACCTAAAGGGAAGAGGTACACTAAACTCAGAGGAAAATAGTACACTGAAAAGTGATGCACTATTATCAAAGGAAAAAGTTGTATCGGATAAACACCAGGGGGTTTCCAATGGATAAATCCCAACTCACCATTATGAACCGTTCCTTCACTAAATTGAACCAAAGACGGGAAGTCCTCCTTCAGGATGAAACTACTATCAATTTAAAAGAAAGGGTTAAAAAGATCAGAACAAATTCCATCAAACAGCTATCTTTGCTACTTGAAAAAGCAGAAAAAAACCTGATTGATAATGGGATTGAAGTGATCATTGCAAAAAATGGCGATGAAGCTAGGGAAGCCATTCATCAGTTAGTTAAAACTGAAGATCTCATTGCCAAATCAAAGTCCAACACCGCCGGTGAAATAAAACTCACAGAATATCTTGAAGAAAATGGAATAGAAGTTTTGGAAACTGATCTGGGAGATAGAATTGTACAGTTTGATAAAAGTAGACCCACACACCCTATTGGGCCGGCATGCCACCTGGATATGAAAAATATTTCTAAAATTATATCCTGCGAATTTGGAAGGGAAATTGAAGCTGAACCTACGGCTATTCTTGATGCTGTGAAAACCGATATTCTGGAAAAAATTCCCCACTGCAGTGTTGGAATAACTGGTGCTAATTCAGTAGCTGCAGAGGATGGTTCACTGGTAATGGTTCATAATGAAGGTAATATAAGCCTGCTCACCATGATGGACCTCCACATTATCCTGGTAGGTATTGATAAACTGGTGCCCACAGTGGAGGATGCAATTTCAGTGGTGAAACTGGAAACCATCTACGCCACCGGGAAAAAAGTCCCGGCCTACATGAACGTTATATCCTCCCCATCAAAAACTGCAGATATTGAACAGATCATATTGAAAGACATGTACGGTGCTAAAAGGGTAGTTGTGGTGTTTTTAGATAATGGCCGAACCCAGGCTCTTGAAGAGAAGGAAAAATGTTTATGGTGTATTGGATGCGGAGCATGCATTGTTAACTGCCCAGTATACACTACCCTCGGCCCAGAATTCGGTTATTTACGTCATTTAGGTGGTAAAGGTATAGTTCTAAGCCACTTTATTGATGGTGAAGTCTCTTATGATTCAGGCCTTTACAAATGTACATTATGTGGTCAGTGCACTATGGAATGTCCGGTTGAAATACCAATAAATGATATGTTAGAGGATTTAAGGAAAGAATCTGTTAAAGAAGGTAAATACCCTGAAGAACATGGTAATATTCGAAATAATATTAAAAAATCAGGAACGCCATTTAAATAGTTAACGGAATAAAACAAGAGAGAATAAATTAATTTAAAATTAAAAAATAAATATTCACATACTTACAATCATAGGTTTTAAATATTAGTTACAAGACTTGATAATTAATAGAATAGGAGGAATCATATTTGCTTCTCTTGATCAGTCCCATAAACACACAAGAAGCACGAGAAGCCATAAATGGCGGTGCAGATATAATTGACGTTAAAAATCCTAAAGAAGGTTCATTAGGTGCTAATTTCCCCTGGGTCATTAAGAACATCAGGGAAATAACCCCCAAGGACATGCAAGTTAGTGCAACTCTTGGAGATGTCCCTTACAAACCAGGAACAGTAGCCCTGGCAGCTGCCGGCGCAGTTGTCTCAGGAGCAGATTACATCAAAGTAGGATTATACGGAACCAGAAACTACTCTGAAGCTCTGGAAGTAATGGAAAACGTGGTTAAAGCTGTCCACGAATTTGATGAAGATGCAGTTGTAGTGGCATCAGGATACGCCGATGCACATCGAGTTGGTGCAGTTGATCCCATGGATATCCCAAGGGTAGCAGCCGACAGTGGAGCAGACCTGGCCATGGTAGACACTGCAGTTAAAGATGGTAAGACCCTCTTCGATTTCATGAATGAGGAAAGCATATCCCAATTCACTACTGAAATACATGAATACGGCCTTAAATCCGCACTGGCAGGATCTGTCACCGAAGAACAACTACCCCTACTTGCAGAGCTTGGTTGCGATGTGGCTGGAATACGTGGTGCAGCCTGTGTTGGTGGTGACCGAAACACCGGACACATCCACCATGAAGCTGTAGCTAAATTGAAACATCTGGTGAAAAGTTTATAAAAAATAAAGAATTATTAAAGGGTCCCTAAAATTATAAAGATCCCTGAAATAAATCAATTAAAAAGTTCGAGACCTTTAAAAGGTAACCTTTAAAGGCATAAACATTTCTAACAAGTATAAACCTAGAAATGATAGCATAAAAGCTTTAAAATCAAGGTAAATACCAAAGTACTTACCATAACTAGTTGGTATAAAACTTTTTAAAAAATATAAACTTTTTAAAAAAATGGGATAAAATATTTTCCAATACCAGCTAAACTTAATAGACTACTATCTCTAAATAATTATAGAGAGAGGTGATCACAGGTTGAATCCAACGGTGATGGAAAAGGTCACTGCTGGTGATTTTAAATTCACTTTTAATTTTTAATCCACTTCAGGTGGAATGGAGGAGAAATGTTATGTTTTCAGATAAATTAAACAAAGCCCCGGAAGGATACACATTTGATGACTTTTTACTGGTTCCATGCATATCTAATATTGAACCTAAAGATGTGGGAACTAAAAGCAGGGTATCGAGAAATTACAGCCTCAACATCCCTGTTGTGAGTTCTGCCATGGACACAGTTACCGAAGCTAATATGGCAATTGCGCTGGCCCAGGAAGGTGGTCTAGGAGTTATTCACCGTAATATGACCATCAAAGAACAGCTGGCAGAGGTTGAAAAAGTCAAACGTTCCGAGGAACTCACTATAAGAGATGTTATAACCACTTCTCCAGATACTTCCATCCATGAAGCAAGTATAATGATGGACATGGAAGATGTCAGTGGTCTTCCAGTTGTGGATAATGGACAGGTAATCGGTATTATCAGTAGACGTGATATAAAGCCCATTATAAACTCTGATGCCGAGAAAAAGGTCCGGGAATTCATGACTGAGGAAGTGGTGACCATCACCGAATCAGCCACTCCAGAGGAGGCACTGGACATTGCCTACGACAACAAGGTAGAACGATTACCCATAGTTCGAAATAACCGAATAGTGGGGATCGTTACCATCAGAGATATATTAGAACGTAAAAAACATCCTCATGCTGCCAGAGACTCTGACGGACGTTTCCTGGTTGCCGCTGCCACTGGCCCCTTTGACCTGGAAAGAGCCATTGCACTGGATAAGGCCGGGGCAGATATCATTGCCATGGATGTGGCTCACGCCCACAAGCCGGATATTATAAAGTCTGCCAAGAAAATGAAAGAAAACATCCAGGCAGACCTGCTGGTGGGTAACATTGCAACTGGTGAAGCAGCCGAAGCAATCATTGCCGGTGCAGATATTGATGGTTTTAAGGTAGGTATAGGTCCTGGTTCAATTTGTACTACCCGAATAATAGCAGGTGTGGGTGTTCCACAGTTAACTGCCATATCCTCTGTGGCGGATGTGGCCCATGAACACGGAGTTCCAGTTATTGGTGACGGAGGATTAAGATACTCAGGAGATGTTGCCAAAGCTATAGCCGTGGGAGCAGACGCAGTGATGGTGGGAAGCCTCCTGGCAGGAACCACTGAATCCCCTGGAGATGTGGTTATAATGAACGGTCGAAAGTTCAAACAGTACCGTGGAATGGGATCACTGGGTGCCATGACTGGTGGTTCCGGAGCAGGAACTGACCGCTACTTCCAGGAAGTTAAAGGGCCAATGAAACACGCAAAACTGGTACCTGAAGGTGTTGAAGGGGTTGTACCATTCAAAGGACCGGTGAATGAAGTGATATTCCAGCTTATGGGTGGTCTTAAAGCTTCTATGGGATACTCAGGTGCCGCTAATATTAAAGAGATGTGGGAGAAAGCCAAATTCGTCAGGATCACATCCAGTGGTATGACTGAAAGTCACCCCCACGACCTGTTAATTACCAATGAAAGTCCCAACTACCCCACAACCCGACTCATGTAGAGTTGGGGAAATCTTTTTTTTAAAAAATAAGGAATTAAAAGTAAAAAGGGTATTAAAAGGTAGTTCAAGTGATGATTACTAATTAACCACTCTTTAACCGGTAACACTATTTTTCAAATGAATTTCGTATTAAATGAAACCCTATGTTTTAAAATAATCAAATAATGAGGTTTAAAAAGTTCATGAAGTCCTGTATAATCCTTTGTGGTGGTCAGAGCCGACGTATGGGACAGGATAAGGGATTAATGAAATTAAATGGGACCCCTATGATTATCCATACTTTAGAGATTGTTATGGATATTGTTGATGAGATCGTACTGGTTTTAAGAGATGAAAAACAACTTGGTTTATATAAAAAATGTGTTAATGACTTTAAAACTGAAAAAAATAAGCATAACACTGAAATTAAAATGGTCACCGATATTGAAACTGATCAGGGGCCACTTTTTGGATTATACACTGGTTTACTAAATATAAAATCAGGAGGAGCCCTACTATTACCCTGTGATTCTCCTTTTATCTCACATTTTTTTGTAAATAAAATGTTTGAATTAACTGCAGAAAGTGAAGTTCAAGCCATAATCCCAGTGTGGCCGGATGGATTAACCGAACCATTACATTCATATTACCATAAAGAATGCATTCCCCTAATTGAAGATCGGCTTGAAAAGGGTTTTAGAAATGTTAAATCATTATTGGATAAACTGAATGTGGCCTATGTTGATGTTAAAACTTTAGATCCAGATAAAAAGAGTTTTATTAATTTAAATCGTCCAGATGATGTACCTACATCTTTGAGAAAATAGATGACGTTTTAAATTTATTTTAATGGTTAAATCTTAAATTAATGATTTATCTGTTAGTTATAAAACTAAATTTGTAGTATGTTAACTCAAAATAAAGATTTAAAATCAATTATTGCCTTAATAGAATTTATAAAGTAATTTATCTCTGTGAACTCTTTACTTATTTTAGATAATCCTAGATAGGTAAAAAAAGGAGATTACACATTTTTATGGATTTAAGAGATTTTGATGATTTGGGGAAATAAACAGTGAAATTGGTTTGAATTATATTAAAATTTCCACTGCAGGAACATCTTCCAGAGGAGTGATGTCCACGCTTCCGGGGTTTCTTCCCATTTCAAGGAAGAACTTGTTTACCCTTTCAATCATGTCTATATATTCTCTTTTATCAATGCGGCAGCCTTCAACAACCGCATAGTCAGGCAGGTCTCCATTCAACCTTTTAAACTCTAATACCTTATCCACCATTTTTCTGTACTGCTCGAGAGTTAAACTCTCCATTAAATCAACCACATTTAGTTTTTTAATTTTATTGGTAGCACCACTTAAAAAGGTTGCGGAAATACTCGGTTGTTATAAACCAGTTCGGTTATGATTTTAAATAATTTCAAAGAATAAAAAAAATAGGAAATTTGTTGAAGTTGTTATAATCCTACTATTGAATTTATAGTAATCCTACTCTCATATTTTTTCAATTAATCTGATATTTCAACATGTGATTTGGGATCAAATGGGTTGGTTCTGATGGCCAGTGAGAACAGGTAGGGATAGTTGTTCATGAGGTGTTCCATGTACTCCAACCATTCTATTATCAGGAGACTGTATACTCGGACCACATCACCGGCAAGATGGTTGTAATCTGCTTTGGGAAGTTTGGACAGGTCATCCCTATTTTCCAGTTCTTCCATAAGGTGGAAAACTGCCCAGAGTAGTTCAGTGAAGGTTTCATGTTCCAGTAAGTTAGGGTTTTCCAGTAATGCCAGTAAGAATTTTCTTTCATTTACCAGGAACTTTTTAGCATTGACCAAAAATTCAATGGATTCAGATCCACCGTTAATATGAAGTGTGTAATCGAAGTTTTTGATGGTTTTTTTAGCATTTTTAAAATCCTGTTCGGACCAGGATTCGTTGATTAAGAGATCATTCCTTATGTGTTCTGTGTCCGGGTCGAATTTGGTTATTGATCCTAAGATGTGTGTTCCAACTTCACTGAAAAAGGCACCAATAACCATGTTCAGCTTTTCCATCATCTGCTTTTTTTCTCTGCTACTGATGGCATTTTCAATTACCAGCACCACGAAGAGTATTTCAATGGGTAAAAAGGCAGTATCAATACCTATATAAAACAAGACCTCATGGAGGTCATGGAAGATGAGGAAATTAGCTAAGTACAGTAAGGCAGAAAGGAATATCAGGAATATTCCCAGTTTCACCTTCCAACCAAAATATTTGGATAATTTCATTAATTTCACCTATTTTCTATTTTTATCTATTATCAATTTTGAATCAGTACTAATCTTAATCAGGAGAAGTGTTAATCCCGGAAAGTGTAGATTATTAACATTTTTACCTTACAGCTTAACATTTTACAGTTAGACCTTCACCGCTGAGATAATGGTTATGGGGTTTCTTCCCATCATCATGGTTCCTCTTTCTGTGATTTTACCCTTGGCAATGGTTACTTCAATCACATCCGGTACTAGTCCAATGTTTTTAATGGCATTAACTGCTTCCACTCTAGTTTCCAGGAGAATGGATGTTATCACAATTCTACCATTTTCTTTAAGCTTTTCATATCCCTGTTTTATTATTAGGGGAAGATCACCACTGCTACCACCAACGAGAATTACATCAAAGGAGTTAATACCTTCCAGTACCTGGAGGGCATCTCCCTCCAAAAGCTGAACTTTACTGGTTAAACCGTGTTTTTCCAGGTTTTTTCGGGTTAAATCTATGGCTTCAGGATTTTTATCAAATGCAATGACATTTAATGCTCTTTGGGCTGATTCCAGTGTCAATCCACCACTACCACATCCCACATCAACCACGGTGTCCTGTGAGGATATATTGGCTTTGCACATCACCAGGCACCTTACCTCTTCCTTGGTAGGCCCTGGAACGTTCTTGGTCTGGATGAACTCATCATCCGGGATCATGGGATCTCTCCCTGCCATCGCTGGTAGAGGTTATGGTCAATGTGGAGGACATCCAGTATTTTACCCACCAGGAAATCCACCAGGTCATCCATGTTCTGGGGTTGATGGTAAAAGGCAGGCATTGCAGGTAGGATAATGGCACCTTCCCTGCTGATTCTGAGCATGTTCTCCAGGTGAACCGAACGTAACGGTGTTTCCCTTGGTACCAGTAACAGGTTTCTCCTCTCTTTTAATGCCACATCCGCTGCTCGGGTAACAGCATTACTTGCAAAACCGGTTGAAATAGCAGATATGGTTTTCATAGTACATGGAACGATGATCATAGACTCAAATCTACAGGAACCACTGTTAATGGCACTGGTGAGGTCTCCGGGTTCATAGAATTTATGGCAAAGGTTCCGTAGTTGGTCTTCATCCATTCCCATTTCATATTTGAGGATGATCCGTGCCGGTTCTGTTACCACCAGGGCGGTTTCCTTCCCCATCTCTTTTAAAACTTCAAGGAGCCTTACACCGTAAACAACTCCACTAGCTCCAGTAATAGCTACCACTATCATTTTATCATACCTTTTTATTAAATAACTGTTCTAATGAGATAATTCAAGTAAATAAATTATTCAGGTACTCTATCTGATTAATTTACCCTTTTCATCAAAATACCAAATATACTCAAATACCTGTATTCAGAATACTTGCATCCTAAAATTCTTGAATCCCAATATTTACATCCGGTTTTAGGAATATGAATTCAATTATTCTTTTTTTAGAGATTCAAATAATCAATAAAATTAAGTTTAGAGGCAGAATCTGCGTATTCTTCAGGGAGATATATACACAGGTCCGCATGGTTGAAACGGACATCTTTTAAGGCCATAACCAGGTTGGAAATATCCCCCAGCATTACTGTGTCTCCATTGAGAGATACAGGAGTGGACATTTCATGGAAAATTGGATATTCTGGAACATCAACCAGTATAAAATCTTTATCAACACCCAGATCACCAGCTATCTCTTCTTCTACTTTCTGGATAGTCAAATCACTCATCTGGAATATACGTTTAGGATTATCAATATCATCAAATTTCAGAGAATATACTCGTTTGTAAAGCTGTCTGGTATCCAATCTCCCCATAATATCTTGAATGTAACCTTCTTCTGATCTGGCCAGTGAAATAATATCGGTATCATCGTAACGGTAGATTTCATGTTCATTGATAACCTTTTTTTCCAGGAGTTTCCCCAGGCACCGTCTGAACATGGAGTTAACAATTCGGGTGGTGTGATGCTGGTAAACGCTGGGGTACATGAAATATCGTGCCAGTAGCATGGATTCAGCAGCCTGAACACCTTTACTTTGGAGGAGGAGGATTCCATCATCCAGTTTCATGTTGTAAATAAGTCGCTCCACATCTATGACTCCATAAGCAACTCCAGTATAATGAGAATCCCGTAATAAGTAGTCCATACGGTCTACATCCAGTTCTCCAGATATTATCTGCCCCAGAGGACCTTCGCCATTGATGACCTTTAAAACTTCCTTCACTGAAAACTTTTCAGATAAAATATCTCCTAACTGTGATTCTTTAATGAGTTTAGAGGTTAGTTCTTCGTGGGATGAATCAAGTACCCGTTCTGATACATGAGAAAACGGTCCGTGACCAGCATCATGGAGCAGAGCACAGCTTCGCACCAGGGTATGGGTGTCTTCATCCAGCTGGAGGTTCCGGGCCAGTCTTGATGCCAGGTACATGGTTCCTATGGAGTGTTCGAAACGGCTGTGATTGGCACCAGGGTACACCAGGTAAGTGAATCCTAGCTGTTTGATCCTTCTCAGGCGCTGTATTTCAGGAGTATCTGTTAATCTAACTTCAAACTCCTCTAAATGAAGGTCCCCATGGACACTATCCCGGATAGACTTCATATGTAACCCCCATGCAATTCATATGTAACCCCCATATGTTATACCATGATATTTCCAATTTAGAACCCCTATTTAATACTAAATTTAATTTAACCCCCAGACATGATGATGTTACTGCCTGCACTGCCTTCTTCCACTTTTTTAAAGTCCAGTTCATATTTAACCCTTTCAATTATTTCTTCCAGTGCAGCCCTGGTTTCATGCCGGTGCCCTCCAGATACTGCCACCAGGAATAGAGGATCACCTGGCTTGAACTGACCCAGATAATGAACCACTGCAATATCGTTCACCCCGTGTTTTTCCTGAACCTGAACTAAAATGTTTTCAAGTTCATTTTCAGTTTTTGCAGTGTCAGGGGTGGTGAGTGCGAGTTTATCCGTGGTTTTAGCATCATCTTTACCTCTGACAATTCCTTCAAAGGTGAATATAGCACCACACTCGCGGATAGAGCTGCTTTTTTTAATCTGTTTGGTTAAATCATTCAAGGTGATGATTTCTTCATAATCTGAAATAATTCTGGCTATTATCATACTTCGCTTACCTCACGTCTAGCTAACTGTTTAATTCTGGAAATACCATCAATTTCATTAATGGCTTTTATCACTGATTGTGGGACTAATTCTTCCCATTTATCGCCTGAAAGCATTCTTCGCCTGACTTCTGTCCCAGAATAACTTTTTCTATTGAATAATGGTGGTTCAGTAACTTGGTATCCCTTTTCAGTGAAAAGTCTCTGTACCAGAGGGTTACCGGAATACACGTGTTCAAATGGGGGTGTTAACATTTCCATATGGGCCACCCAGATGGAGTTGCATTCAATATCCTGCACTGGTATAACGTAGTAACGTGAAGCATCCACGTTATTTTCTGCCAGGGCCTTGGTGATCATCATCACCCTTTCACCTGCTGTGAAGGGGTCTTTAATACTGTGGCTGACCTGTGCACTGCCTATTCCAATGATTACTTCTTCCACTTCATCCAGGATCCTTTCAATAACCTGGATATGTCCCCTGTGCACGGGTTGCATTCTCCCAACCAGAAGTCCTCTCATAGTAAAACACCAAATTAGTAGGGTAATAGAATTAATCACGTATCATATCACTGAAAATTGTATTTAGATTTAATACATGATTTGAAACTTAACTAGATATGTTATATATCGATTTAAATAGATTTCTTGTAAAGTATCTTATGATCATTTTTATGTCAATTTTACCGTGATTTAAATTTTCTTATGATGATTTTTATTTTAAATACTTCTCTCTTTCAACCCGCATAAATAATTAACCAAACATGGCTCAAGATAGCTAATTTAAAGGGGGCACTTATAAATTCCAGAATAACAAATGATTAGAGAAGATAAAGTAAATTGAATACAGAAATAAGTATATTAAAAAAAATGAAGTGATTATAAAGCCAAAATATTTAAAAAGATAGTTAATATCCCGGGAGATTAATTCTAAAAGAGGTTTATGATAGTTAATTTAAAAAACCAAACAACATCTATATATCATGGGATATTAAAAAGAGATTAAGTTTAATATGAAAAGAGATCAGTCTTGATACTTCAATGAAAAATGAATTTTCTAGAGACTAATTGATTTCAAGAGACTAATTCAATTCAAAGAGACTAATTCAATATTATAAACATAACAATGTATAATGGGTGATACAGGATGATAAAGGTTGAAAATCTATCAAAAACTTACCACATGGAGGAAGGTCCCGAAATTAAGGCGCTGGATCAGGTTAATCTGGAAGTTAAAAAGGGAGAAATTGTTGGTATTATTGGAACCAGTGGATCCGGTAAAACCAGTCTTTTAAGAGTCCTTAGAGGTGTGGAACCATTCGATGAAGGGAAAATTACAATTGATGATGTGACAGTAACCCCTGAATCCACCACTTACTATTCCAGGAAACTGCGTAAGGTAACAGCCATTCATCTGCAACGTTCTTTCGGATTATGGTCCGAAACCGCCTTGAACAATGTTGTTAGAAAGCTTTATGGTACTAAATATGGGGATGAAGCTTTAACTGATTTTGACTTTGCTTATAGCGAGTTTGAGGATGAAGCCATGGAAATTCTACGAGTGGTGGGCCTGGATCATAAAGCCACTCATTTCGCTCCAGTATTAAGTGGTGGTGAAAAACAGAGACTTATAATGGCCCGACAGCTTGCTAAAAAGCCTAAAGTTTTATTATTAGATGAACCCGCAACTATGTCCTGTCCTAAAACTAAACAGGAAATTTTAGATGCAATTAAAGCAATAAATGAGGATTTAGGGGTGACAGTTGTCCTAGTATCCCACCTTCCGGAAATTCATCATTACCTCTCCGATAGACTGATTCTAATGGATGAAGGCAAAGTGGTGGATGAAGGAACACCTGATAAGATAATAAAGGAATTCCTCCAGAAAATGGAAGGGGAACTACCAAAACGTGACCCTGAAGACATTGGCGATTCTGTAATTAAAGCACGGGATCTGGAAAAAAGATTCTATCTTCTTAAGGCAGGTAACGTCCTGGAATTGAAGGATGTGAGTTTTGATGTTAGTGATGGTGAGATAGTTTCCCTTATTGGACAGAGTGGTGCGGGTAAAACAGTACTGCTACGTATGATCGGTGGTCTTGATATTCCAGATGCCGGTACTGTTTCCTTTAAACTGGATGGTGAATGGGTGGACATGCACCAACCAGGAATTAACCGAATGAATATCCGCCGCCAGATGGGATTCATGCACCAGGAGTTTGCACTGGTACACCATGCCACTATAAGGGACCAGATAGCAGGAAGACTGGGAATCAAAGGAATAACAGTAGTGGATGAAGCTAAGAAAAAAGCAGAAGAGATGGGTATCAGTGACCTGGCACTGGATGTTCTTTACCAATTAACTGATCTACCCGAAAACGAAGCAAAACAGCGCCTGGAACAGTTAGGATTATCTGGAAGTATTTTAGACACTCTTTTCCCCAGTTTCCCTGATAATGAGGTGAAAGAATACGCTGAGCCCATATTCAAAGCACTGAATCTCCCATTGGATATCCTAAACCGCAGGTCCTACGAGTTATCCGGTGGTCAAAAGGTTAGAGCTACCCTGGCCCTGGTACTTTCAACCAAGCCCAAAGTCCTGATTTTAGATGAACCATTCGGAGATCTGGATCCAATAACCCTGCGTATGGTTTCTAACTCCCTTAAACGAATAAATAAGGAATTTAACACCACCATAATCATGGTTAGCCACCACATTGACTTCATCAATGAATTAGCCACCCGTGCCATTCGTATGGATAATGGTAAACTCATTGGAGATGGAGATCCAGATGAAGAATGTGAAAAATTCATAAAAAGCTGTGGAGCAGATTATCTTAAGGATATAAGTCTGTGGAAGGAAAAATTACTGGAAGATTAATCAACTAAGTAGTATTCCTGAAGATCAATCATATAAGGATATTCCAGAAAGTTATCACATTTCAGGAGTATCCAAAAGATCAATCAGACTTCAGGAGCATTCCACTAATTTAAAACATTTAGAAGTATCCAATATGATTAATAAAACTTCAGGAGCATTTCCAGTAGTTTAATCATATTTGGAGATTTCTGAAGATTGATATTATTTCAGGAGTGCTCTTAACGATTAATCACGTGTATGGTGTTCATGGAGATAACATGGTACGTAGATTGGCCGAAATATTGAGATTGATCCACATTGAATTTATTATTTGAATTATAGAAATATTTATTTGATTGAATAGAAATTGGATTAATTACATTAATTAATAGATTGAAATTTTAACATTCCAATTAGTTTAAAATTCCAATTAGTTTTTTTAATAACTGAATTAACAAAACTGAATTTTTAATAGATGCCAATTGAATAATATTAACCAAGTGAGATTTAATCAAGGAGATGTTTTTCAATGAAATTTAAAAAACTAGATGTTGAAAGTTTTTACCGGGTACTGGCACCCCGCCCAACTATAATAGTGACTACGGTGAGTAAAAAAGGAGAAGTGAACGCTGCTCCATTCTCTTTTACCATGCCTGTATCTGTGAATCCCCCATTAATCGCTGTGGCATCAGTTCCCCGGCACCACACTTACCAGAACCTGGAAGAAACTAATGAATTTGTGGTGAACATCCCCACCGCAGATATCCTCAATGAACTCTGGGTTACCGGTGAAAAATTCCCTCAGGGAGTTAGTGAAATAGAAAAAGCAGAATTAACTGAAATGGATTCCCTTGAAGTTACACCACCCTGGATCAAAGAATGTGTGGCTCATATGGAGTGCAAGGTTGAATTTACCCGTGAATGTGGTGATCACCAGTTAATAGTTGGTCGGGTTTTGAAAGTTGGTGTCCGTGAAGACGCCATTAAGGAAGGACTTCTGGATGTGGAATCTGTGAACCCCATTCTCCATTTAGGTGGAAAAGACTTTGTGGTGGGAGATCATCGCCGGAAAGTGGATTGAATCTGGTGCTAGGAATAATTCCTGTAAATATGAGTTTAATAATGGGAAGGGAATAAAATAAGTGGATTGATGCAATACAAAAGATACAGGGAAAAAAATATTAAAATAAAAATTGGGTATTGCAAAATTTAAAGCTGAATATTGAAAAATCCAAAACTGAATATTAAAAATTTAGTGAACACCATAAATAATGAAACAGGAGTATAAAAAAATGTTTAACACCATAATGGTTCCAACTGACGGATCAGAGTATTCTAAAAAGGCTGAAGACACTGCATTAGCCCTGGCCAAAAAACTGGGTTCTGTAGTTGTAGCAGTTCACATTATTGATGATAAACTCATATATCCCTATGAAGTGTTAGAAGAAGAGGGTAAAAGCATTTTAAGGGATGTGCAAAAAAAGGGTAATGAAATGGATGTGGATGTCCATGAGATACTGATTGTTGGAAGCCCTACCAATGATATGGCTAAAATTGCCCAGAAGGCAGGTGCAGATCTGGTAATACTAAGCACCCATGGTAAAACCGGTCTGGAAAGGCTTATAATGGGTAGTGTAGCAGAAAATGCCATAAAAAAGATATCAGTACCAGTGATGCTGGTAAAATAATTTTTTTTAATCTTTTTTTAAATCTCTTTAATTCCCCAAAAAAAATAAAAAAATAAAAAAATCAGATGCCAGTGGCAACTGCAGTAGCCCCGCCCCATGGAGCAGAGGTACTTTGTGAGGCAAGTGTTTTTCCACCTTTAGTTATTGAAACTGTTAGAAGTCCATTACCACCCTCTGTTTTACGAGCAGCAGCAGTTACAGATCCAGTCACACTACCTATATTATTGGTTTGATCTCCGGTACCAGATAATGAACGATATCCAAATGGACCACTTACATCAACAGCCCAACTACCAGAATAACTTACCACAATATTAACATCATTAGAAGCTGATGCATTTGAACTGGACGAGTTACCATTGGAATTACTATTACTGTTATTACTTGAAGTACATCCCGATACCGCCACCAAACCAATCACTAAAACTAACAATCCAATATGAAGTATTTTCAATCTATCCCCCTCCTTAATATTTTTATTTCATAATATACTAATTTTAAATCAGTAATACATATACTTATTTTTTTCCATATAACTTTCATTTAAAATAAGGCAAATTGAATGGATAATATTGATCTCAGGCAATGATTTATAATCAATAAATATGTCAATAAAACTTGATTAAAAAAATAAACATAAAAATTTTGAAAAAAAATTAGTTACTGTATTGTTTTTTCTCAACAAAAACATATCTAACTCCATACATTATATGAAGAATTGCTAATGCTCCTAAAACTAAAATCAGTGCCCATATATCCAGATTATCACCTCCGATAGCTAGTTTCAATTATAACCATCATACATTTATATACAAAAAAAATAGTTTATCCTACTCCTATTAAATCAAGTAAATAATGTAAAAAAGAATAAATATGCTCAGTTAAGCTTTAAAATAAAATTATCCAAATAAATGCAGTTTGCAAAAGGAAATAAACATAAATTTAATAGTTATAAAATATATAAGAGTATTATATCTGGTTAAATATTCTAAATTAAAAATAGGATAATAAGATATTAGAGTGGAATCATGAGACTCTGGAGCCTCCATCCTAAATATTTAGATAGTAAAGGGTTAGTAGCACTATGGAGAGAGGGTTTACTTGCCAGGGCAGTTCTAAAGGGGAAAACCAAAGGTTACACTAATCATCCCCAATTGATTCGTTTCAGGAAACAGGATCACTCCATTCTTTTTTTAGATACTTACTTAAACCATGTTTACCTGGAAGCAAATAGAAGAGGATACAATTTTAACCATGATAAAATAGGAACCGAACGTACTTCTAAGCAGATTCCAGTTACCAGTGGACAGATATCCTATGAACTGGAACACCTTCAGAAAAAACTCAAAAAAAGGGACAATAAAAGATATCAGGAAATAAATAAACTATTGAAACAGGGGGATTCACCCATTCCCAACCCTATTTTAAATGTTATTCCCGGAGATATTGAGATTTGGGAGAAATTAAAGAAATAATGAGATTAACATTACCCATATGATTATTAACCAGAGATGTGTATAATAATTAATGATAGTTACAGGTTAAACTTTGAAATTAACCATTAAATAAACTCAGAATATTCATTGCAATTCCAGAATAAGCATTAATTGAGGTGGTTAAATGAGCAGATACAAATGCAAAGTTTGTGGCTATATTTACGACAGTGAATCCGGCGAACCGCGTAATGGAACTGATCCTGGAACTGAATTTGATACCCTGCCTGATAACTGGTTCTGTCCTCATTGTGGGGCTAATAAAACCCGTTTCATTGCAATTTAAGTTGGAGGTAAGGTAATGAGAAGGTACAAATGTAAGGTTTGTAATTATATCTACGACCCTGAAGCAGGGGAACCAAGAACCAATACTCCTCCTGGAACTGCTTTTGAGGATTTACCAGATAACTGGAACTGTCCCAAGTGTGGTGCTGGAAAATTCCGATTTATTCCTATCTAAAATTAAAATATCTAAAATTAAAATATCTAAAATTAAAATATCTAAACTTAAAATATCTAAACTTAAAATATCTAAACTTAAAATATCTAAACTTAAAATATCTAAACTTAAAATATCTAAACTTAAAATATCTAAACTTAAAATATCTAAACTTAAAATATCTAAACTTAAAATATTTTTTTGATCCATACCACAATGAATCCGTGGTAATGAATAAAGATCCATACCTTAGTAATTAAAATTGCCTGAAATTAAGAATATGAATTTCATGAATTAATCATGAAACTATTAAAAAAAGAGGTGGAATATTATGCAAAAATACCTTTGTAAACCCTGTGGATACATTTACGACCCTGAAGTAGGAGATGACATGGCTGGAATCGAACCTGGAACCGCCTTTGAGGACTTGCCAGATGATTGGGTCTGTCCTATGTGTGGTGCAGATAAAGACTTGTTTGAACCAGTAGATTAAAAATAATTTAAAATAAATTTTTTAAAAAAAACAATTATTGCAATTAGTAGCTGAAATGATAAGTATGTCTACTGATGAGTTAAATGCATTTTAATGGAAGTGAAAAGACATGTTAGATGAAAAGATGGAAGAGGCCCTGAATTACCAGTTGAATCGGGAACTCTACTCTGGTTATCTATATCTGGCAATGGGGGCTTACTTTGAAGATCAGGATCTCCCTGGTTTTGGTAACTGGATGCGTGTCCAGGCCCAGGAAGAATTAAGTCATGCCATGAAGTTCTATGATTACCTGGTGCAGAGAGGGAGCCGTGTGCTCCTGGCAGAGATTGAAAAACCACAGAGCGAATGGGATTCATCTGTGGCTGCCTTTGAACATGTGTATGAACACGAGCAGATGGTCACCGGCCTCATAAATGGACTGGTGGATCTGGCCCTTGAACTGTCGGACCATGCCACCAACAACTTCCTACAGTGGTTCGTGGCTGAACAGGTTGAAGAAGAGGAATCTGCCAGTGGCGTCCTGCAAAAAGTGAAACTAGCCGGAGAATCGGGTAGTGGAATTTACATGCTGGACCAGGAATTAGCACAACGAATATTCAACCCACCTACCGCTTCTGAGTAATAATTTACTCAACCTTTTTTTATTTTCAATTTTAAATGAAATTCAATTTTTAACTCAAATGCTGAATTATTAACAGTAAATGCTAAATTGATTTAACTATAATACTAAATTGGCTCTTTTTCTAGTGTAATACATAAAAATTAACCATTTTATTTCTGATTTTTCCCGGGATCATATTTTTTATTCCTATGAGTATTCACTTTTATTTTTACATTAATTTTATGTTAATTAAATTTCACAATCAGTGCCCTACAGATTGGAATAATAAAAAATAAATAAAAACAGAAAGAAAAATAACACTGCATTAGTATACCTGAAGGGGGTAAACAATGGGAGAAAAAGTTTACGAACTAAGAAAAATTAAGAAAAAAGGAAAAGGAATGCCACTTATTGGAGACAAGTTCCCTAAAATGGAAGTTCAAACCACACAGGGAATGATGAAACTACCTAAAGCATTCAAGGGGAAATGGTTTGTTTTATTCAGTCATCCTGCAGATTTCACACCGGTGTGTACCACAGAATTTGTGGCTTTCCAGCTACGTTATGATCTTTTCCAGGAGATGAACTGCGAACTCATTGGACTTTCAGTAGATCAGGTTTTCTCACACCTCAAATGGATACAGTGGATAGCAGAAAACTTCGATATAGACATAGAATTCCCTGTAATCGCCGACACAGGTCGTGTAGCGGATAAATTGGGATTAATACACCCAAACAAGGGCACCAACACTGTAAGGGCTGTGTTCATCATTGACCCTGAAGGAATCATCCGCGCCATTTTATACTACCCTCAGGAGCTGGGTAGAAACTTAGATGAAATATTAAGAATGGTTGAAGGATTCCAGACAGCAGAAGAGAAGGGTGTGGCCATACCAGCCAACTGGCCTTGCAATGAACTTATTGGTAAGGGTTTGATTATTCCTCCACCAGCAGATATTGATGCTGCATTGGAAAGGCCAGGAGAGTACAAATGCTTTGACTGGTGGCTGTGTTACAGGAACTACTACAAATGGTAAATAGCTAAATTTCCTGAAAATTTTCCGGATATGTACTATAAATCGGGACAAATATACTATAAATCAGAAAAAGAAGATTGGACCAGACCAAATAGAGATTAATAAGTTTTTATAAACGTATTACAAAAAAGGGTGATAAACAATGGCAAAAAAGAAATATGAACTTCCCCCACTTCCTTATGGATACAAAGATCTGGAACCATACATCTCAGAGGAACAACTCCAGATACACCACGATAAACACCACCAAGCATATGTGGATGGGGCTAATGCAATTTTAGATAAATTTGACAGCAGACCAGGCATAGAGTTTGATGTTAAGGCTGTGGCCAAGGAACTTTCATTCCATGTGGGTGGATTCGTACTCCATAAAATGTTCTGGGAAAACATGGCCCCTGCTCCAAAAGGTGGAGGTGAACCAACTGGAACCCTTGCCAAGTACATTGAAAAGGACTTCGGATCCTTTGAAAGGTTTAAACAGGAATTTTCACAGGCCGCAATTAGTACCGAAGGATCAGGATGGGCAGCCCTGACCATCTGCCGCCGAACTGACCGACTGTTCATCACCCAGATTGAAAAACACAACGTCAACGTCATACCACACTTCCGGGTTCTAATGGTCCTGGATGTATGGGAACACGCCTACTACCTGGACTACAAGAATGTTCGCCCAGACTACGTGGGTGCATTCTGGAACATCGTAAACTGGGAAGAAATTAACCGTCGTCTGGAAATTGAACTCTTGTCAAACAGTTTAAACCTGGTGGATAATCGCAGGGTGCTGGACATGAAAATCGAAGAGTTCAGGGATAACTTCGATGACTGGATAGCATCCTTTGATAAGAAATAATTTCTTTTCTTATTTTTTCTCTTTTTTAGTTTATGCAAATGAGTGGATTTTGTGATACTGATTCTTGTGTGATATACCTGATTCTCATCAGCCTTAAGTCTGTTATAATAACTATAATTTGCGTATCAATATAACAGAACTGAATAATCTATTATATTAATTAATTTTATCTATTCTTATGAACTTATTTTATAAAATAATTTGATATTTGTAAATATTTTCATCAACCCCATTATTTCAAATAGCCATAATGATCAAGGTTGTGCAGTCAATTAACAATAGATAAATATAATCTATTTTATAGTGGTAATGTAAAATAGATGATTAAATGGCAATCACAGGTTTAACTTAAAGGGTAAAATCATAGGTTATGTTTAAATGGTAAATCCTAGTATGACTTAAATGGTAAATCATAAGTTTACAATCTATGATAAAGTTATTCTACTGATAAAATTAGTTATTAAATAAATTATTCGTTAAAAGGTTTATTATGGTCCATTAGAGGTGTAGAATATGATCTGGAATGAAAAGGCTGAGTGCATGCCAGCCCAGGAAAAGGAAACATTACAGCTTAAAAGATTACAGGATGTTGTTAAAAGGGCTTACGAAAACGTACCCTACTACCGGAAGAAGTTGGATGAAGCAGGGGTAACCCCTGAAGACATTCAAACTCTTAAAGACATAGAAAAAATACCATTCACCACTAAAAGCGACTTAAGGGAAGCATATCCTTTTGGAATGTTTGCAGTCAGTACTGATGAGATTGTGGAGATCCATACAACCTCCGGTACCACCGGTAAACCCACTGTTTCAGGTTACACCCCTAAAGACCTGGAACTATGGGGAGAAGTTATTGCCAGAGCACTTTCCATGGCTGGAGCCACCAAAAAGGACATAGTACAGAACTGTTACGGTTATGGTCTTTTCACTGGAGGATTAGGAGTACACCACGGTGGTCAGAAGTTGGGTTGCACTGTAATACCCATCAGCGCCGGGAACACCAAGCGCCAGATTGAAATAATCCAGGACTTTAAAAGTACCATCCTTACCTGCACTCCCAGCTACGCCATGTACATCTCCGAGGTACTGGAAAGGGAAGGTATCCCTAAAGATGACATAAAACTCAAAGCTGGGGTTTTCGGGGCTGAAATGTGGACCGAAGAGATGAGGAATGAAATTGAAAGAAGACTGGACATTGATGCTCTTAATATCTACGGACTCACCGAGATCATTGGTCCTGGTGTGGCCAATGAATGTATGGAAAAGAATGGTCTGCACATCTTTGATGATCACTTCTACCCTGAGATCTTGGACCCACAGACCCTGGAAACACTACCTGAGGGGGAAAAGGGAGAACTGGTACTAACCACTCTTACCAGAGAGGGTATGCCTGTTCTGCGCTTTAGAACCAGAGATATCACTGTCCTGCGTAAGGGTGAATGTGGCTGTGGAAGAACCCACATAAAGATGGACCGTGTAACCGGAAGATCCGATGACATGCTCAAAGTCAGGGGAGTTATTGTATTCCCATCCCAGATTGAAAGGGCACTCCTCAAGATTCCTGGAATGGAACCAAACTACCTGATCATTGCCAGCAGACCAGAACACTTGGATGAACTGGAAGTACAGGTGGAAACATCCCCTGCACTATTTTCCGATGAAGTCAAACACGTGGAACAGGTTAAAAAATCCATACAAAAACAGATACACGATGAGATAGGACTCAGGGTAAATGTTACCCTAGTGGAACCGCGTAGTCTGCCTAGAAGTGAGGGTAAAGCAGTCAGGGTTATTGACAAGAGAGGACTGAATTAATTCAGTTTACATTGATTTAAAGACCATAAATGATATAACTGGGACTTAAAATCCAATTAATAAAGATAAAATCCAATTATTGAAATATAATATAAAATTAATAGGATATATTATAAAATTTACAGGGGATGAAATGGATATGTCAGAAGATAAAAGAATGAAATTAAAACAGATATCTGTATTTCTTGAAAACAGGAAAGGAAGATTGGGAAAGGCAATGAACGTTCTTTCCAATGCTGGTGTTAATATCAGGGCCCTTTCAATAGCTGACACCTCTGAATTTGGCATATTGCGCATGATAGTCCACAATCCAAAAGAAGCAAAGAAAGCCCTGGAGGCAGATAACTTCGTGGTAAAGGTCAACGAAGTCATTGCGGTGGAAGTCATGGACCAACCCGGAGGACTGGATGAACTTCTTGGTGTTTTAAATAAAGCTGATATTAATGTGGAATACCTTTACGCTTTTGTAGAGAAAAAAAGTGACAAGGCCATAGTGGTACTGCGCACAGAAGATGTTGATTCTGGTATAAATGCCCTGGAAGAAAGTGGAATTAACATATTATCCGCTGCTGAGATTAAACTCCTTTAAATACGTTATTTATCCTTTATTTTTTTTAATCATATCTGTTTAAAGAACTATAATTCCAATATACAGTTGACATTTTGTAAGATCTGATATGATTACAATTAATAGTGCTAATTAATATTGCAAAGTGATTAAATGGTTAATAAAAGAGTAGTTATTGGAGTTATAACCTTAATTGTTATTTTTTTGGGGGGTTATGTGTTTTTAAGTAATAGTGGCCCAAATGATCAGGATTATGATAAATGCCCAATTTGTTCATCGAATGCATCTTATATAACTTTTGATGATACATATTTTTATTATTATTGTCAAGATTGTGGCTGTGTTTTTGGTGTTACCAAAGCTGTTCCACATTTGTCGACCTGTATTGAAAATGATTCTAAACTGTATAATGTAATTTTTAATATTTTTCAATCTGAAAAAAAGCTAGATGAACTATATCAACAATATAAAAACAAATGCAACTTGAAATAAAATCTTAATGACATATTAAACAATTTTTTTTGGTTATTTCTTGTGCGTTAACCTGAGTTATACAATGCAGTTAAAGTAGGAGAGGATCATTTCTCTCTCCCCCCCTTTAATCTTCATTTTTCTTAAAATTTCCTTATTTACCAATTAATGCATTATATCAAATCTAGATACTTGTTTTTAATCTTGTCAAATTCTTCCTGAGTTATTGCACCTATATCCAGAAGTTCTTTGGCTTTTTTAATACGCATCACAGGATCTTCAGCGGGTGCAGTTTCTTCTTTGGATTGAACTTCAGCAGATTCCACAGGAGCTATTTCTTCTTCTGGCTGAACATTATTGGCGGATTTAAACTGTTCGGGAACCTTTACTTCAGGGATAACTGATTTTTCTTGAGTTTCTGTTTCAGGGGGTTCAACTGGTTCCTGTTCAGTTACAGGTTCTTGTAAATCCGCCTCATCCTCTGATGGTGACACAATGGGTTTGGTTTCAGCTACAGGAACTTCTTTTTTCTCTTCCACCACTTCAACTAACGGTTCCAGGCGTTTTTCTGTAACAGATTCATTCTCAAAGACCGATTCATTCTCAAATTTATGTCCACATATTATACAGAACTTGGCGTCAAGTTTATTCTTCTGACCACAGGAAGGACATTGTTTAAAATTATCTGCAGTTGATGTTGGAGTAGCTGTAGGTGTTTCTTCACCAGAAACAGGTGGAGTTACTTCACTGGGAGGGGATGGAATAACCTCATTGGAAGTTGTTGGAGTTTCTTCTCTTGCCAGTGGCGCCCCACATCCCACACAGAATTTAGCACTTTCAGGGTTTGATGTCTGACATTCAGGACAAGTTTTCGATGCTGATGATGATGGGGGTGTCTTCTTTACTTCAGAAAATGTTTCGCCTCTTCTTTTAGCTTCTAACCTTCTTCTTATTTCTTCACTGGAAACCATGAACACACCTCAATTTTTTCCTATTTTTATTTTGTCAAAACTTATTTATCAAAGCTTCAAATATCTAATGAATACTATCATAAGATTCCGATATTATAACATTAATGGGTTATAGTTGATTTTGTCTCCACATCTGATTTAAAGTACCATGACCACCATTTTCTATGGCTTTTTTAGTAAAATGGGATGCTTTTTTAAGGGATTCAACCATGCTTATTCCCATCGCCATGTAAGCAGTGATTGCTGAGGAGTAGGTGCATCCTGATCCATGGGTGTTGCTGGTTTTAATGATCTCTCCTTCAATAAAATTTATATCATTTCCATTTGAAGAATTTTCATAAAAAATATCCCGCCCGTTTAGGTGTCCACCTGTAACTACAGTGGGGCATAATTTCCCCAGTTCACAGGCCACATTAGCGGCATCTTCCTCATTTTTAATTTCCAAACCAGTCAGTACTTCTGCTTCATGGATGTTGGGTGTGGTTAATTTTGCCAGTGGTAAAAGGTGTTTTTTAATAGATCTGGCTAGATCATCTCTGGATAATGTTCCTCCAGAACCAGCTACCAGTACCGGGTCCACCACCAGTTTCAACTGGTATTCATTTACTTTCCTGGCCACCATCTCCACCATCTCACCGGAATAGAGCATACCAGTTTTAGCATACTGTATATCTTCCTCAGCCATTACGAGGTCTATCTGTTTGGCCACAAAATCCGTGTCAACTGGTTCCACACCACCCACATGTTTCACATTCTGGGCAGTGAGGGCGGTGATAACTGCAGTGGGGTAAACTCCCAGTGCCTGGAATGTTTTCACGTCAGCCAGGATCCCTGCCCCTCCAGATGGGTCGAAACCAGCAATGGACAGGGCTATCATTTTCTCTCCACCATTAAACGTTCAGTTCCATGGTTTGATTTAACCTGTAGGCCAATGCTTTTTAGAAATTTACGGGTTTGTGTTCTGAAACCATGAATAATTATCTCTCCCAGGTCTTCCGCGGTATTTACATCCAGGGAAAGGTAAAAAGAGTCATAGATATACCAGGACACCCCTGCATTTTCTGCTTCTTTCAGGTGTTCGAAAAAGCTCCAATCCCCGAATTTCATCTTTATATCCTTGGTAGGACATAAAAGGGCATTGGTTCCACCACCCTTGGCTGGGGCAATGACCATTGGCCATTTATCCGAAAGTTCAATCATTTCCTGAACCTGGTCCTGATGTATGAGGGGGACATCTGAAGGTACAATAAGCACCTGATTGGCATAGTTTGAACACCACTCCACTGCCTGGGTCAGTGCACCGTTGAGATCTGTTTTTCCCTTCTCAGGAAGGCAGGTGACATTTAAATCCGCTACAAAATTGAGTACATCTTTATCTGAGCTTATAACAACAACCTGATCCACACTGCCACTTATTGCCCCTATAACATCCATTAACATGGATTTAAGAAGATTTTCTCTCTCAAGTGGTGAAAGAGTGGGCGATAGTCGTGTTTTTGCCTCAGAAAACCTGGAAACAGGGATTATTGCAAATGTTTTGGTCATGTCAATCAATTTGTTTAAGGTTGTATGCAGAATTCATTAGGTAAATCCATATTAACATACCAAGAATTTAAGGTAATCTATATTTAGATACCCGGAATTTAAGGTAATCTATATTTAGATACTTGGAGTCTAATGGTTTAGATACCGAAGATACCTGGAGTTATCTAATACCTGGAGTTATCTAATACCTGGAGTTATCTATATACCCAGAGTGTTCTTGAACCATTGCCTGATGTCACTGACCCAGGTGTTGGCACTGTTATCTGAATCTGCGGTTAAGGAAATGTTTCCGATTGCATCTGAAGTAAGGTTGAAACGGCTCATCACATCTGTTTTAGCAGTATCCAGTTTTTCCTTTAACAGGTAATATTTTGTTTTCTGAGTCTGTACTACTGCCATTGATTCACCAGAATAGACATCAACATTCCCTTTACTGGCAATGATCCATATCTGCATCTGGGATTGGGTGGCGTTTTGAAGGTCTGAAGGGTTGGAAGTGTCAATGATCTGTTTGACTTGGTTGGATACTGTTCCTGCTGGGTATAGTGTGGATCCTGGAACTGCTTTTTGATCAGGTTCTATGCAGTATGCCTGTACAGTGTCGTTGCTGTTGGGGTTTACTTTTTTATCATCAATGATAACCAGGTCCTGTGATTCTTTACTTTTGAGAATGGTTCCTTTATCCACCATCACCGGTTTGGTACCATTATTATTTATGGTGACGTTGTGGGGAATAGCACCAGCAGATGTACTTTGAACAATTTCAACCTGTTTATTATCATAGGCCTGTTCCAGTGTGGTTCCACCGCCAGAAAGGAAGCTCATGGCCCCACATCCAGCTGCAAAGAGCACTACTACCATTATCAGTAAGATTACCCGTATATTCATACATTACCCCTTTAACACCAGATGGATGTTATTATATTGTTATTTATATCTTATTTTTGTACTTAATAATTTTAATCAAAGTTTTAGGGATAGTTATAAGCACTTGAGAATTCTAAAATGGATTTAAAGAAGGGATTTAATATGTTTTAGCAAGAAGGGCCACATTACGGGCATCTTTCCCACATTTTATACATTTACCTTCTGTTGCCTCTTCCTTTACACCCAGAATATCAACATTCACGTATTCCTCAATTTCCTTGCCGCAGGATTCATCCCCACACCACAGGAAGGATACAATTCCCTGTTCATCTGTGATGATGTTTTTGGCTTCTTCCAGTGTCTCTGCAGGACGGATGTTATCCTGGAAGTTTTCCCATGCTTTAGTTTTGAGATTTTGGGTAATGTTTCCTAGGATGTTGTTTAAATCATTGATAAGTGTCTCTTCATTGTAATCAATGATTTCTTTCTCCAGGGTGTCCCTGCGCACTACAACCATTTTCTTATTTTCTATATCCCTTGGTCCTATTTCCAGGCGTAGTGGTACTCCCCTCATCTCCCATCCGTAGTACTTCTTACCAGCCCTGATGTCACGATCATCAAGGTGAACCCTGAGACCTGCTTTTTTAATTTTATCCTTTAACTGGTTGCAGAAGTCCAGGACTTCCTGGGCAGTTTTCTTGAAGAGTACCGGTACAATAACTATCTGGTATGGTGCCACAGCAGGGGGAAGGTTCAGTCCAGATGAATCTCCATGAATACCAATGATTGATGCTATTACACGGTCAGATAATCCATAACATGTCTGGTAAACATATTCGTGTTCTCCTTCTGCTGTTTCATAGGTGATGTCAAATGTGCGGGCGAAGGTCTGGCCCAGGTTGTGGACTGTACCTATCTGTAGGGTTTTACCATCTGGTAGGAGAGTATCGAAGGCCATGGTGTAATCAGCACCGGGGAATTTATCCCATTCTGGCCGTTTGGTAACCACGTAGGGTATTCCCAGCTGGTCAAAGAAGGAACTGTATATTTCAATAGCTCTTTCAACCTGTTGACTGGCACCTTCAGAATCTGCGTGGATGGTGTGGGCTTCCTTGAAGGTGGTTATTTCCCTGACCCTGATTAGGGGTCTGGTGTGTTTGGTTTCATAGCGGAAGGTGTTAACCACCTGGTAAAATTTCATGGGAAGGTCGGTGTGGGAGCGTACCCATAATGCAAACATGGGATACATGGCTGTTTCACTGGTGGGTCTGAGAGCCAGTTTTTTATTAAGGGGTGTTAAACCTCCATGGGTTACCCAGTAAACTTCCTCTTCAAATCCCTTAACATGTATTGCTTCTTTAGCCAGTTCATCTTCTGGTATGAGCATTGGGAAGAGTACTTCTTCGTGGTCTTCATCTAAAATTTCTTTAAGCAGGGAAAGTGCATATTTTCTTATTTTAAATCCCTGAGGCTGCCACACATGCATTCCCTTAATTGGGTATCTTGTGTCGATTATCTCTGCTTCTTCCAGGATATTATGGAACCATTCACTGAATTCGGACATTTCTTCACCATAATTTACTTAATTTGATAATTTTATTTTTTTTAAATAGGAATAAAATGATCTGCAGCTAATTTATTTAAGATTCATTAAACTAACAATTCTTAATTGTGAATTTTAATAATACTTCTTAATTATCTGAATTTTAACTAACAATTATTAATATATCTGAATTTTAACTAACAATTATTAATATATCTGAATTTTAAGTACAATTCTTAATCATATTATATAAAAGAGGGACTTCTTATTCTTTCTTATTCCTAATTTATATGTTACTAATATCTCTATTCCTGTTTTACATCAGTATATTAAATTTACAAAAGTATTCAAATAAATGTTAACAATTAATGTTTAATATGGGCCATAATAAATGTTTTGAATGAATGGAGTACAGGGATGATTTAACAAACTTTTTCCCACTTAATCATTATTAGACACTAAATCATGCATAACCTACAATTACATCATATTTTCCGGTTTACCCAACTAAATATAGTTAGGATTAGAGGAGATAAAATCAAAAATTATTTTATCTGTTAACCTAAAGATTAGTATGGATATTTTAATTAATTTAATGAAATTTAGGTAAATATTTCATTCGTTTGAAGGATCAAAAAATCATTTAAATGGCTGAATAATAATCAGTAGCATTTAATTCGTTGCTAGAAGCATTAATAGAAGGGATATTATAAAAGGAGATTTACATGGATTTTAATCGGGTAAAATTACCCCGGGAGATCCACAGCGGACCCGGAGTGCTCAAAGAAACTGGATCAATCTGTAAGGATTTAAAGCTCAGTGGTAGAGTACTGGTGGCCAGTGGACCCAGAACAATGAAAATTGCTGGAGAATCTGTCATCAGCAGCCTTCAGGATCATGAATTTGATGTGGAAACTATTATAATTAAAAAACCATCCATGGATGCAGTGGAAGAAGTTCAGGATCATATGGAAAATATGAGTGCTGTTCTGGGAGTTGGTGGGGGGAAAGTGATTGATGTAGCCAAAATGGCATCAACTCGTTCTGGAACTCACTCTGTGAGCATTCCCACTGCAGCTTCTCATGATGGTATTTCATCTCCCCGTGCTTCCATCAAAAATCAGGGTGGGAGTGTTTCCTTATCTGCAGAACCACCAATAGGAGTTGTAGCAGACACCCAGATCATCAGTCAGGCCCCATTTCGCCTTTTAGCAGCAGGATGTGGGGATATCATCTCTAACTACACTGCAGTCCTGGACTGGAAACTTGCCCATAGATTGTTAAATGAAGATTACAGTGATTCTGCAGCAGCATTATCACTTATAACTGCTGAAACAACAATAAAAGCTGCAGGCCATATAAAAGAGGGTCTTATTGAAAGTGCAGCCATTGTGGTCAAGGGACTTATATCCAGTGGAATGGCCATCAGTATTGCTGGTAACAGCAGACCAGCCAGTGGAGCTGAACATAAATTCAGCCATGCACTGGACATTATAGCTCCAGAACCCGCTCTTCACGGTGAACAATGTGGGGTAGGAACCATAATGATGATGTACCTCCATGGTGGTGACTGGGAATTCATCCGTGACACCCTTAAAACCATTAAAGCCCCAGTAAATGCTCAAGAACTTGGAATAGAACCAGAGTATATTATTCAAGCTCTTATGAAGGCCCACAACATTCGCAAGGAAAGGTATACTATCCTTGGTGATAGGGGACTCACTGAAGCTGCAGCCATAAAACTGGCACGTAAAACCGGAGTAATAGATTGAAGGAGTAATAGATTGAATTAATGTTTAAAACTTAATAATATTACAAAAAATGAACCAGGAATTACACATGAACTTAAAATATACATGAATGAATAGGAGATTACCTAAAAAAAGGTGACATCAAAAACTCAATTTAATATTTATTAAACTAATTAATTAGGGGCAGGGAGACTTTTAATTCCATGGAGTGGATAGATAATGATAACCCTCATCGGAAACAATTTAGCAGAAAAAGGACTTAAATTTATGCATTATGGGGCAGCCAGCCAGTGTGATACTTGCCGCTTCAAAGCAACCTGTATTGAATCCCTGGAAGAGGGTAGAATATACCGTATAAGAGAGGTTAAAAACACAGAACATCCCTGTATGGTTCATGATAGTGGTAAGGTTAAAGTGGTAGACGTGGAAAAAGCCATAATAAAAGCTGCTATTAATTCTAAACGTGCATTTGAAGGTTCTAATATTGTCTTTAGCCCCCCTGAATGTGACCAAGAGTGTTCACTGCGTGATCTTTGCTTTCCAGAGGGACTTTACCCTGAAGATAAATGTAAAATCGCAAAGAAAATGGGAAAACCCAGTGAAAAATGTCCTAAAGGACTCGACCTCAGCGTGGTCATGCTCAGATATTAATTAATGAGTATTAATTTTATTCAAGTTTAAGAATAAACCCCACATTAAGAGTAAACCCCCATATTAAGAGTAAACCCTGTAATATAAGAGTAAAAAACTCTAAAACTATGAATTAGATTCATACGGAATAATTTATAATGGAGTTCTAACTGTATTTTATATAGAGTTTTAACTGTATTTTGCATAATTAAATGACTAAATTATATTTGTTAATCAAATTGATATTTTAAGTTAAATGGAGATAACATATGCATCCGAAAAAAGAAGTTGCCTGGGAAGCTGTCCAGCTGGTAGATGATGCTAAAAAGGAAGTTGCCGAAAAAGCAGCGATGATGGTCTCTGACGGACAAGTCCTGGGACTGGGAACTGGATCAACTGCCCATTACTTTATTCAAAAACTGGGAGAAAGGATCAAAGAAGAGGAAATTGAACTTATGGGAATACCAACCTCATATCAGTCTTTTTTCCTGGCAAGGGATTGTGGAATACCTTTAACCACCCTTGATGAACACCTCCCTGATCTGGCTGTTGATGGTGCAGATGAGGTAGATCCTGATTTGAATCTCATAAAAGGTGGAGGAGCTGCTCACACCTTAGAGAAGATCGTTGACTCCTCAGCAGGTAAATTCCTGGTCATTGTAGATGAATCCAAAGAGGTTAAACAACTTGGAGATTTTCCAGTGCCACTGGAGGTCATACCATCAGCTTACCGACCAGTAACAGAATGGATTAAAACAGCAGGCGGTGTGCCCTCCCTTAGAATGGCCCAGATGAAAGATGGTCCAGTTATAACTGACAATAATAACTTTGTGGTGGATGTTCAGTTTGAGGAGATACCTAAACCCCATGAACTGGAAGTAGCACTTAACAGTATCCCCGGTGTGGTGGAAAATGGTATATTCGCAGGTATTGCGGACCAGGTACTGATTGCCACATCTGAAGGAGTCAAATCATTGAAAAAATAATTCACTCAACTCTTTTTTTATTTTTATAATAATTTATTCTTCAATCAATTATTCTTCAATCAATTAAATATAATGTTTAAATTCTCTTATTAGTAGCAGTTCATGATTATGGTCCATATTAGTCTATTATTCCATCATTAAAGCAGAGTATTATTCCATTAACTTCTGGATTAATACTGAAACTAAAAATCCCAATCCCAGAACCAGGACAATGGTTGCTCCGGAAGCCAGGTTGAAAAGGTAGGACAGGTAAAGACCGGCTGTTGTGAGTATCATTCCCAGGATCACCGATAGGATCATCATCCGCCCCAGATTATAGGTGTACTGTTTAGCGATAGCTGCGGGGATGGTTAAAAGGGCTATTACCAGAATAACTCCCACCACTTTAATCATAACCACCACTGATAGTGCCACCAGGGACAATAAGAGGAGATAAATAGCTGTGGTAGGGATACCCATCACCTGACTGAATTCCTCATCAAATGAGATGCCCTGAAATTCCCTTCGGAATAAAAGAACCATGAAGATAATTATAACATCTAAAATGAACATTATGATCAGGTCATTAAGTGGAACGGTGAGTATGCTTCCGAAAAGGTAACTCATGAGATCAGGCACGTATCCTGGAGTTAAGTTGATGAATATTATTCCTATGGCCATTCCCAGACTCCATAGTATACCAATAGCTGTGTCTTCACTGATTTTAACTTTTTTACTGGTTAATCCCATTAACAGGGCGGACACTATGCTGAATGGTATTGCTGCAAGTATGGGGTTTACTCCCAGGAAGTATCCCAGTCCGATTCCCCCAAAGGCTGCGTGGGATATTCCCCCACTGATGAAGACTATGCGCTTAACAACCACGTAAGTCCCCACCAATCCACAGGCCACGCTCACCAGAACTGCGGCTAGGAATGCATTCTGCATGAAAGTGTATTCAAGTATTCCAGTCAATTAAATCAATCTCCAGATGTATAGAATTTTTTATAATTTTTATTTTTTTAAAAAATTTAATGTTTTTTCAGAACTCTGTGAGGAATTCCATGACTTATAAGATCAATCGGACAGTTATAAACGGCTTCCAATCCCTCTCCCGAGTTTTCCACCGGACCATGGTAGTACAGTTTCTGATTTAAACAGGCAATGTTATCCACCTGGGTGGAAACAGCACCTACATCGTGACTTACCAGGACTATGGCCATCCTCTTTCGAAGTTGGGATAAGAGTTTATAGAATGAATTCTGCATTTCAGGGTCGATACTGGCCATGGGTTCATCCAGAAGCAGTAGTTTAGGTTCCCTTACCAGTGCCCGTGCAATGAAAACACGCTGCATTTGACCCCCGGAAAGTCGGCTCATCTGACGATCCCGCAGCTTTATCATACCCACTTCTTCCAGAGCTTTTTTGACCATTTCCCAGTCTTCATCGGAGTAACCTTTGAAAAAACCATGATACCTCCCGGATAAGACTGTGTCAAAGACATTTATGGGAAAATCAGGGTCAAAAGATACATGCTGGGGGAGGTAGCCAATGGGGTTATGGGGATTTCCAGGTCTGTTTCCAAATACTGAAATTTGACCATGATCTGTTTTTGTGAGTCCTAAGATGACCTTAAGAAGGGTACTTTTACCCCCACCATTAGGGCCGATTATGGCTAAAAAGTCATTCAACCCAATGTTAAGGTTAATATTTGTGAGTACTGGTTGATTATTAATCTTTAAAGATACATTCTCCATTTCAACCGCATTGTTAACCAGGCCCTGATTCTGTACCATTTTACTCACATTACCCTTATTTTGAACTATTTAACCCACATTACCCTCATTCTATACTATTTTACCAGCATATCCTCATTCTATCAACTTTACCATCATATCCTTATTTTAACTTATTTTACCATATTGCCATTATTATGAACCATTTTTATCAAAATACTCTTAAAATTGTTAATAATTATGGAATTTAAGTAGCTGCAAATGCTTCTGCTACATTTTTCATGTTTTCCAGGTAGTCACGGCTGAGTGGATCCACTACCACTACTTTACCCCCGATTTCATTGGCAATTACCTGGGCATTGCTGGTGGAAAACTCAGGGGAGACAAAAATTACCTTAATACTTTCATTACGAGCTGTGTCAACCAAAAAAGCTATATTTTGAGGTGTTGGTTCTTTTCCTGCCTGTTCTATGGCTACTTGCTGGAGATTATAATCCTTGCAGAAATAAGCCCATGCAGGGTGGTAAACCATTATTTTAGTATTGTTTTTACCAGACATGGTCTGGGTTATATTCTTATCCAGATCATCTAGTTCTTTTAAATATTCATCCCTGTTTTTGGTGTAATAATCCTTATTTTGAGGATCTTCCTGCACAAGGGCCTGGTAAATATTTTCCACCATGATTTTAGCATTTCTGGGTGAAACCCACACATGTGGATCGCTACCCTCTTCAGCTTCTGCAGTGTTAGGTATGAGTTGGATGCCTGCAGAACTGTTAACCACCTTCATTTGACTGTTCATACTGGTCAACTTGTCCATCCAGGTAAGTTCGAATTCTATACCTGATCCAACCTGGAAGTAGATCTGGGCATCCTGAACCTGTTTCATCTGGCTGGGAAGAGGCTCGTAGGTATGGGGATCTGCACCAGGTGGTACCATCACCGTTACATTCACCCTGTCCCCACCTACTCGTTTTACGAACTCTTCCTGGGGTCCCACCGTTACCACAACTCCTATTTTACCATTAGATGATCCATTGGAATTTCCAGTGGAAGTGTAGAAATAAATGGTGAATGCCAGTAAAATAAATAATAATATTAATATTAAAATAATGAGAATTTTTTTTCTTTCCATAATAATTGTCACCGTGAATGATTCATTATTTAAAGAAAATCATGTTTAGGGATAATTTTATGTAATATTATATAGTTTTATTAATATTTATAAATTTTCTTAATAAAAATTAACAAGGTTTTTATATTATTTTATTAATACTAAGGGCATGGCCATAATTAGCGTGTCCCTCAGTGAAAAACTTCTAGATGAAATTGATGCTCTGAAGGATGATATTGGATTCTCTGGCCGTTCTGAAATATTCAGAGCCAGTACTCGGCTTTTAATCGCAGATAATGATGAAAAAAAGAATTTAGAAGGATATATTAATTCCATACTTATTTTAATCCATCCCAAAAAATCAGAGGACAAGGTTACCCAGATAAAGCATAATTTTGAGGATATTATCAACACCCAGATACACAGCCATCTTCAGGAGAACCAGTGCCTGGAACTTTTTATCCTGGAGGGAGATGCAGGGAGGATGAGGGAACTTTCCCGTCTATTAAATCGTAACATCAAGTTTTTATATTCTAAACTGGTTCCATTACCTCAGGAATAATTTCCTTTTACCTCCGGAATAATTTCCGTTATCTCAGGAATAATTAATTACGGATTTCCCAATTGACGGATTTCATTTTAAAATATTGATTAAATCATCTGGATTGTTTACTGGAGCATGGCAGGTGCCATTGCCACAGACATATGCTGTGGCCTGACCATTAACGATAGTTTTATGTTCCAGAGATCCGACAATCTGATTTATCAATGAATCATCACTTGAGTTGAGGATTAAAATTACATTGGGCAGATATTCTTTTTGAATTGTGTTTAACAATACCTGGGTGTCCGGGCTGTCCTTTTCTCCACAGATTACAACCTGGAAGGAGGGACCTATCTTGAGGATTATTGCTGATAAGAACATGGTGAATGCAGAGGGTGATTGTGTTATCATTGAAGCGAAATATGATTCCAAACCATGGAAACTCTCACTGATTTTCATATCATCAATTATTAAGGAAAATTTCTCCAGGTTCATCATCTGCACTGAATTTCCAGAGGGTAATGCTGTGTCATAGGCTTCTTTTTGTCTTACCAGGATTTTCTGAGTGAAATCTGAGGTGAAATAGAACCCACCATTATCATGATCCAGGAAGTGTTCCAGAAGGGTTTGATTAAGTTTAAGGGCAATTTCAAGATATTCTGATTGGAATGTAGCTTGATATAGTTCCAGTAATCCCCATATAAGGTAAGCATAATCATCAAGATTACCATCCACCGCAGCTTCACCATCCCTCCAGCGATGTTTTAATCTCCCCTGATGGTGCAGTTTGGTCATTATAAATTTCACTGCATCTCCAGCTGCCATTAAATAATCTTCTCTTTTGAATGAATTACCTGCCAGTGCTAGGGCTACAATGACCAGCCCATTCCAGTCAGTGAGGACCTTATCATCCTTATGAGGATGTATCCTTGATTTTCGGGCATGAAACAATGTTTCCCTTGCAGTTTCTGTTTTCCACCATAACTCTTCAGTGGAGATTCCCAGTTTTTTTGAAAGCTCATCCCAGGTTTGAGTCCTGTGAAGTATGTTTTTACCGGTTTTAACTCGTGTGGCTTCATCCTTGAAGTTTCCCTCCTCTGAAACAGAGTAAATCTCCGAGAACAGGGCTCCATCATTAGAACCCAACAGGTCCATGATTTCATCCTGAGTCCACAGGTAGAACTTGCCTTCTTCTCCTTCACTGTCTGCATCCTCAGCAGAATAGAATCCACCTTCAGGTGATCTCATATCCCTTAAAATGTATTCAAGAACTTCTTCTGCTGTTTCCCTGTATTGTGTTTTCCCGGTGGCCTGGAAGGCTTCGGTGTATGCAATTGCCAGGAGGGCCTGGTCATATAACATCTTTTCAAAGTGTGGAACCATCCACTGGCGATCTACAGTGTAACGGTGAAAACCAAAGCCAACATGATCATAAATTCCCCCTTTCTTCATGGCATCCAGTGTTCTCTCCACCATGGTTAAAGCCATGTCTTCACCAGTATGTTTCCAGTACCTTAAAAGGAAAAGCAGGTGGTGGGGTGTGGGGAATTTCTGATTATTCCCGAAGCCGGTGTATTTTTCATCAAAGTTATCGCTGAGTGACTGGTAAGCTTGTTTTAAAATTTCTTCACCTAATTCTTGGCTTGATTCTGGAAATCCCTGGGACCCTTTTACAGTTTGAGGTAGTGGGCCTTCAGATATCTGCTGGAGTGAATGGGTCAGTTCTTCGGCTGATTTAACCAATTCACCCCTTTTGTTGTCCCATAAATCTCTGACATTTAATATGAGGTCCCTGAGGCCTGTTCCCCTGGGACCTGTATCTTTGGGGAAGTAAGTTCCTGCAAAGAATGGCTTCAGGTCAGGAGTCATGATAACTGTGAGTGGCCATCCCCCACTGCCGGTGATCATCTGACAGACGGTCATGTAGACACTATCAATATCAGGTCTTTCCTCCCGGTCAACCTTAACTGGTACAAAGACCTGGTTTAGGAGATCACCTATTTCAGGGTCCTGGAAGGATTCCCTGGCCATGACATGGCACCAGTGGCAGGTTGAGTAACCAATTGATAAAAATATAGGTTTATCTTCATTTTTAGCCTTATTAAATGCTTCATCACCCCATGGATACCAGTCTACAGGGTTATCTACGTGTTGAAGTAAGTAAGGGCTTTTTTCATTTTTAAGATGGTTTTGGTTTTTTCCAGATTCTGGGGAAGGGTTAAGGGACATTTTTATCGCCAATGATATTTTATTTAGGATTAAATTGGATTTTTACGCCAAATTTAAATGTTTATCAAATTGAGAAATTCTTTTAAATTGAGAAATTCTTTAAATTGAGAAATTCTTTAAATTGAGATATTCATCAATTTGAAAGATAAATTTTTTATTTTCACCAGGATTTTTAATTTACCTAGGATGCATGGTCCATTAGGGTTCACGATCACAGAGCAGGATGTCTCCGGTCCCCACATTCTCTGATTCTACTTCCCGAATTATGACCACCATGGCCGATACTGGAAGGTTCATTACCTTGCTGGCGGTTCTGGCAAATGAACTTACTAATTCCCTTTTCTGCTCCTTGTTCATTGGGGGAGCATCTATGGTTATAACTGGCATGATTTTACCTCCAAATTACGAGTTTTCCACATGTGTTTTCCACATTTTACTGAGTGGAGTTTCCTTAATTCATTGAGTATAGATTATAAGTTTCCCGAGTCATAAACTTAATTAAATCATTGAAAATTAATGAAAAATTAATAGAATTAATATTTTAACTACTCAATTTTAATTACTTGAAGATTTTTTTATAGAATGATGATGAAATACGACTTATCTTGGTTTTAGCATTTTAATCATAGAGTACATTTTCTCTATGTTTATTGCCACCAGTTCATCCGGTCTTTTAGGTGGAAGACCTTTAGTGCTGATTGTTCGCAAATTTTCGAGGCCTTCTTTCTGTTTCTTAATTTGCTGATCTGTGGGTTCTGAAGCAAGGTTGTCTGGTAGTGTCTCTTTTGTAATTATTTTTGAATGAATGTAAGTAGAATTATTATGATATGTAGTATAATTTAGCGAAGTATCATTTATAAAAGCGAAAACATCACTTCCCTGATTAGTACCACCCATTGTAGCTGATACTGCCCCCGAAAAAGTAGATAATACAAAAATAAAGGATAATAAAAATACGATTGCTTTTTGGTTATTCATATGATCTAAGCCTTCTACATAATAATTAATGAATATAATTTTATAATAATATAATAATTTAACATTTATACTTTTAGTTTAAGGCTTTTAAAAATCAGTACAAATAGTAAATTGACGATCATCTTAAAAAATATTCCAAATACTGAAAGTAGTAGCCTAATGGTTACTTATAAATAATTTTTTCTGAGTGAAAACTTGAAATAATATATTTTGTGATATTAATACAACAAAATTATCAGTATAACTAATGGAAAAGATGTGCTATTTCATATAATCGTGCATACAATAATTATACAAAAAGGAAATGATTATGCAAAAAGACTTGGGCAATTTATACTAATAACTCATTAAAATCTTACTAGGAGACTTACATGAAAGACAATTCTATCCAGAAAAAGGAGAATACAAAAAACGAACAACCCGCAGAATCATTATCTTTAACTCAAAATCCCAATGATGAACATAAAGGGAAAAAAGTATCATCCAATGATAAAGTTCGAATTAAAGAGCTGGAAATGGAATTAGCTAAAAAAGAATCGGAGATAGTATTCTTCAAGGAAAAGGTGACCAACAACCAGGAAATCATACTGGATGTGATTGAAGAGAAGAAACTACTCAAAAAGCAGATAAAAGATTTTGAGCTTAAAGAACTGGATTTGAAACTGAATAACTACATGGAACTTCAAAGGAAACATCACAAAACAGAACACAGACTGTTTGTAACCAAGAATCACTTGGATGAAGCAAATGAAGAGCTTGAATTCAGAGCTAAGGTCATAGAAGATCTGGAAACACGTGGTTTGAGGGATCACGCCCTGGGACGGTTCCCGGATAGTTACCAGGAATATAAAAAGCGCGACAGGTAATATTTTATTCGATTATTAATATTCATGCGCTTGATTGATTTTTATTAAATTATAATCAAGTCTTTTTTTTGTTAATTTTTTTTCCAAATTTAAATAATCTGCCCGGTTTAACAGTGCAAATTTTAGGGTGAAACCACATTTTCATAAAAAATGGTGAAACCTGTGTAAAATAATCAAATAATATAGCCCAAGTCATCAAAATAGAAGCATTTCTACATTTTTGTGATATGGATATACAAAATATCATATTAATAAAAAATCTATAAAAACAGCATAAGTTTACTTCGTTAAACGATACTATTACGAAGTACACTTTACTCAACTTCAGATCATCAATTATTTGCATTTAAAATTAAAATATAATTTGGAATTTTGAGAATTAATCAATTATTTTCGCACTTTGATTCTATCTTAATATAATTTATATATTACTTACTACTGATAGTTTTATGCTTCCCAGATCAATTGATTTTCAATTGAGTTCCTTTATTTGATAACCTCGAATCATGAAATTTTAGGGAGAATAACATGTACAATGATTCCTATTTTAAAACACTTTGTCCTAAATGCAAAACTATGAACCAATATAAGGCACATTTCTGCCATAAGTGTGGTGAAAATTTAGAAAAATATCCTGAGAGTAAAACAAAAGTTACAGTACTAGATAGGGGAGGAATGCTATTTTAGGATTAAAATCAGAATTAACATGCCACCCCCTTATTAATGAGCAACAATAGCTGCAATAGGAATATTAGTTATATATTTTATAATTGGAGCTATAGGTGGAGTGATTGGCGTTTTTATTAAAGATAAAAGAATTTAATTAATAATTAAACTCATATTTTTTAAAACTAATAATTTTTATTTAAATTATACTCTTTTTATCTCCTAATACCATTAATGGTAGGTTAATATTGTCTAGTTTTTGTATTTTGAAATTGTTTCGTGGGAAAATAAAGGTAATGATATAATATTCAAGGTAAGTTTTGAAATCATATGATTCCAATTCATACTAAATAACCCACTAATGATATCTATTCTTCATTTGGTATTACACAAAAATCGAAAAGCTTTCATTATTATAATTTTCCATTTGATTCTCATTAGTAATTGATAACTTAGAGTATGACCAATAAAAACTGGTAATTACCATGTCTGGAACAAATATAATTCTCGCCATGGATAATGATACTGAAGCTCTTAAAATCAACCAGATTCTTTCCTCAGGTAATTGCAGACCATTAACATTATTTAACTGGAAAAATCCCCAGTGGGAAATTTCAAACAGTGACAAAAACGGTCAACAGGTAAGTTCAGGAAAAAGTACTGCAAATCTGGTTGATACAACCTCACTCGATCTAGATTCAGTTGATTTAATCATAATGGATGAAGAATTGCAGGAAAATTTAGAACTAAAAACATTTTTAGAGGGACCAAATAACATTAATATCACTTATAACATTCCTCGCATTTTAATTACCTCTAATTCTGATTGTAAGGATCCAGAAAGGATAGATTTAAAAGGAAATCAAATTTGTCTATCCAGACCATATAATCCCCGTGAACTTTTATTAACAGTGGAAAGTGCGTTCTACAAGAAAAACATGGAACTGGCACTAAAGGAAAGTGAAGACCAGTACCGCATTTTAATTGAAAACGCAGATGACCCCATCGCCATGATCAACTACCACGGGGAATTTCTTCTGGTGAATAAAAGCGCTGCTATTTTCTTTTCCTGTGAAGAGGAAAAATTCCTGGGAAAAACCATGTGGGAAATCTTTCCCCAGAAACAGGCAGATTCCCAGATGAAAAGTATAAGAACAGTTATCGAAACGGGTGCAGGACGTGTTATTGAGAGTAAAACCGTTATCAAGGGCAAAGAATACTATTTCAGCACCAATATCCAGCCCATGCCTTTAAAAAATGGGGAAATTGGAGCGGTGCAGCTTATTGCCCGGGATATTACTCCAATGAAAAAGGTACAGAATGCACTGGAAAAAAGCGAAGAGAAGTTCAGGGAAGTTTTCAATAATGCTAATGATGGAATATCTCTCCACCATGTTGATAATGGATTACCGGGTAATTTTTGTGAAGTAAACGATGTGGTTTGCCAGAGACTGGGCTACACCAAAGAAGAATTACTTCTTATGGGTCCGCAAGATATTATTAATCAGGAAACAAAGAAGAAGATGCCGGAAGTTATGGAAAAATTAAGCCGGGATAAGAGGGCAACTTTTGAAGCTGTGCAGTTTACCAAAGAGGGGGAATTGATTACAACCGAGATCAGTAACCATCTTTTTGATTTACAGGGAAAAGAAATGATCATGTCCATATCCCGGGATATTTCCGAGCGTAAAAAGTCCGAAAACCAGTTATTGCGCATACTGGCGGGAATAGAAGGTACTGGGGATGCCATAGGGATAGCAATGTCTGATGGTTCACATTTCTATCAAAACAAATCCTTCAACAAACTGTTCGGTTATAAAGTGGAAGAACTGAACATCCCCATGGGCCCGGTGAAGTTGTTTAAAGATAAGGAACTGGGAAGATACATATTCCAAACTATAATGAATGGTAATAACTGGGATGGGGAATTGGAAATGACTGATAAGTCAGAGAGAATTTTCCCAGTACACATACAGGCAAACGCAATTAAAAACAAGAATGATAGTGTTATTGGTTTAATTTATGTCCTGGATGATATCACCGAAAGAAAAAGAGTGGAATATGCCTTAAAAACCAGTGAGGAAAAGTTCAGAAACCTGGCTCAAACCGCAGTAGATGCCATCATCATTATTGATTGTGAAGAAAAAATTGTTTTCTCCAACAGCAGCCTGGAAAGAATTTTCGATTACAGGGAAGAAGAGATACTGGGTGAATATCTGGAAACACTCATTCCACAGCGGCACATGGAAGACTTTCAGGTAAAACTAGACTTTTTTCACCAGCACGCCCGGGAAATGGGAAATGTTTTTGAGTCATTTGGTCTTAGAAAGGATGGTAGTGAGTTCCCACTGGAGATGTCACTCAATACATGGAAAGCAGAGGGGGATGTGTACACCACATTCATCATTCGTGACATAACCCAGAGGAAGTTAAATGAGTTTAAGTTTAAGATGAGGGAAGATATCTTCCAGTTAATGGCACATAACATCGAAGAGGTCTTCTGGATCATTGACCCCCTTACTGGACAGATACTATACATGAACCCTGCTTATAAAAAGATATGGGGTCAAAACATAGAAACCCTTTACCAGAACCCCAGATCCTGGATTGAATCCATGCACCCTGAAGATAAGGAGGAATTTATTTCCTATATTTTCGGGAAAAATGGTAGGACCATTAAGCACAGGGAAAATATTGAATGCAGAGTTCTTCGTCCTGATGGAGAAGTGAGGTGGATAAAAGTCAGGGCCTTCCCAGTGATTAACCATAACAAGGAGATCTACCGCAGGATTGGTATAGCCACTGATATTACCAAGGTTCGGAATCTGGAAAATAACCGGAAAAAAGAGTGATAAAAGAGCAAAAATAGATTAAAATGTTGTTAAAAAAGCAGAATAGATTTTCACTTTTCCGGGTTTCGCATTACTATGTTATGCTGCTTAATTTAGCATACACTAACAATTTTGTAACTCCATCTTCTCTTTTTGTGATATTTTTCACATCTACATCTTAAAATTATAACTGTTTGTGAAAAGAATGTATAACTGAGGCAATAATCCAGCCAGGTGATGAACAACATTACCCTGGAAAGTGAATATTGACTAATAGCAATTATTATTTATGTACTAAAATACTGGATATTGCCTTATCCACCGCCTTAACGGACCCCTGTCCTGAAGGGGAAGAAATCCGCCGCCTCTTCCTTTTCAGGACACCTTTTTCTATTTATTGTCTATTTCTTATCCGAATAGAATATCTTTCTAAGAGAATATCTTTCTAATTAAATATCAGGATATAATTGTTGAATATGATTGAACTGTAACTCAAACGATAAAAACCTGAATACCATTTTATTTTTGTTTTAACAATTTTTTATTTGAATAATTTTTTTATACTGCATAAGAACAATACTTAGACTATGACCTCTCCAGATAATGAACCAGGAATGGTTCTATTTACACTAGTCTGCCCTGAATGTGGAGTTGCAAACCCGGATAACTCCCTCAATTGTATGGTTTGCGATAGAGATCTCACTAACATAGTCCTGTTTTTAGAGGATGACTCTTTTGACCTGGAATTAACCGATGAATTTTTAATCGAATACCGAAAAAACTTCTGGGGCACCGAAAGAACTGGTAAAGTCATTAAGTACCCCTTAAGTGAAATATCCAATATAGAATATGGATCACCAATTACTCGTTTTAAATTTGATTATAATGGCGAAAGACTGGTAATACCTTTAAAGAAAGAGAATATGGAAGTTTTGAAGGAAGTGCTTCCTAATATTATTGATGGATAGGTTACTATTAGGTAAAGGTTACTGATTTTACAAAATACAATAAAACGAAATACCATAGGAATATCATTATCACCAAAACATTTAAATAGTAGAATATCAGTAGATATGCATGTGTGTCTAGTACACACCAAAACCCATAGGTTTCAACCTTTACCTTCAACTCTATTTTTGGTTGAAACCAGAAACGTGCTTCCAGAGATAAGCCATTTTTCCCCCCTACAAACCCCACTTATTCTCTGGAAGTTTCTATTTACTATGAAATAATAAGATTATGATTTAAAATATTATTCTTTTTCTGTTGACCTGTTTTCAGCAACTTTCATTTTCAGCTCAAAAATCAATGCCCATGCTTCTTCGACTTGAGGAGAAAAGGTGGCGGATGCAAGCTGTATGAAGCGTTCCAGTGCCTCGATTGCCTCAGAGTATTCATCCAGGAAGTTGTGGGCTGAACCTTTACCTGCCCATGCCTGAGCATTATCTGGGTTGAGTTCCGTGGCCTTTGTGAAAGATTCTAGGGCCTCTTTATATTTTTTCAAACCAAAAAGGGCAGACCCACGATTATTCCAGGCCCCATCGTTATCTTTTTCCAGTTCCAGGGAGTGGTCAAATGAATTTATGGCCTCATCAAAACGGGCACGGGATGCATATAAAACTCCCAGATTAGACCATGCCTGGGCATTATCGGGTTCAAGATCAAGTGCTACCTCAAAGGATTCCTGGGCTTCATCCAGCAGTCCAATGCGAGATAGTGCAACCCCACGAATATCCCATATCTTAGCATTATCCTGGTCCAGTACCAGTGCATCATCAAAGTATAAAAGAGCGGCTTTATAACTTCTCTGGGCGAAAAGTTCATTACCCTTCTTCAAAAGGGTAATAATCTCATTTTCATTCTCTTTTTCATCATCTTTCTGCTGATTATCTTTAGGATCCAATTAAAATCACCAGGAAATCGTTGCATATATTTAAAAAATAAAAAATTCTTAAATCAAATAAAGTATTGTACGAAACTGAGTATGGATTAAAATACTTCCTGATGGTTAATCTTTTTTTCCATTAAATTCTCCATGACGTACTGGAAATATTTAACATATTATGGAATTAATTAACCTAATGGGAATTATTTAACTAATGAGACTTATTTAACTTAAAATATTTAACATATTGAGAATTTATAATCGGTTTTTATGAAGCATAACCATATAAGTGGTGTGCGCACAGGAATTAGATATGGATATTTTTTCAATGTTTTTCTTGGCAGTAGGTCTGGCCATGGATGCCTTCAGTGTATCCATCACCAGGGGAATGATTCTTAAATGTAACCTGAAGTACGCCCTTACCATTGCCATATTCTTCGGAGCATTCCAGGCTTTAATGCCAGTAGCTGGTTGGCTGGCAGGAGAACAGTTAGCTGCACTGGTTGAAGTCTGGGCACCCTGGATTGCATTCATCTTGCTTGCCTTAGTTGGGGGAAAGATGATCTACGAGGGATTACGAGAAGAAGACGAAGATGAGGATGTATGCAGGGTTTTCTCCATCCGAGATATTTTAATTCTGTCAGTTGCTACCAGTATCGATGCCTTTGCAGTTGGTGTAACCTTTGCCTTTTTAAACACACCTATACTATTACCCATCCTGATTATTGGTTTGGTAACTTTCCTGCTATCATTTATAGGAGTTTACATTGGAAAAAAAGCAGGACATCTTTTCGGAAGCAAAATTGAGGTTTTAGGAGGATTGATCCTGATTGCAATCGGGATTAAGATCCTTCTGGAAACCATGTTATAATTTAATCATATCATTAAGAAAATTAAGAGAGCATATGTGAATTTAACTTTATCATTATCTTCAATCAACTTTTAATATGTTTAATCAGCTTTTAGTATTGCCAGAACCAGGTCATTAGAATTTACATCATATGAATCTATTTTTGATTTAATAACATCTAAAATCTTTGATGGTGAAAGATCATGATTTTGAATGATTATCTGTCCCAATAGTTCTTTCCCTGAAGATTCTGGTCTTTCTAAAGCTTTTATAACCCCGTCAGTATAGAATAATAGTAAATCATCATTTTCAAGCTTCACTTGGTGTTTTTCAAGCTCAATATTTTCCAGTCGGCCCAGGGATTTATCCCCCTTTACAAGCTCGCTTAACTGGTTTGTTTTGTTCCTGAAAATCAATGGAGGACTGTGAGCTGCATTAACATAGGTAAAACACTGCGTTTTAGAGTCCAGTTCACCGTATAAGATAGTTATAAAAATTTCAGGACCAATGTCAACTGCAATCAGGTTGTTCAAATATTTTAAAAGAGCGGGAGGGTTCTGATTTTTTGCTTCTCCCCTGATTATGGTTCTGGAAAGTGCCATGAGCAGTGATGCTGGGAAACTATCCCCTGTAACATCCGCAATAACAATACCAGTTTTTTCAGGTGATATGGATACAAAATCATAAAAATCACCCCCAACTTCACGTGCAGGGATATTCAAAGCCGCAACACTAAAATTTGGGATGGATGGTAATTCTTCAGGTAGGAAGCTCTTCTGGATTTTACTGGCTACCTTAAGTTCATGTTTTTTACGTTCCAGTTCATCAAAATATAGGTCCCTCTGCTTTATTGTTTCCCTTTCCCGGAGGAGGTTGGAGATAATAAATGCAAATATGAACATTCCCAGTGCATTGGATACAATGATTGGTATGGTGAGCTCCTCCACCACTGCCAGTGCCATGTAATATGGTTTGGCAATGGCCAGGTTAATGAGAAGGTGCAGTGCTTCCATTAAAACCGCAAAAACCACCGCCCAGAAGATTCCCACAAAGCGGCGTTTGTTAATGAGAAATATTAAACCAGCAAATAGTCCGGCCAGTATGGTGGCGATGGCACAGGGTACTGCTGTGAAACCACCCAAACTCAAACGGTACAATCCACCAATTAAACCGGCACCCAGTCCCACAATAGGACCTCCTATGAGACCTGCCACCATGGGACCCAGATCCCGTACATTGGCCATGGCCCCGAAAACCTCCACTCCTGAATAAGTTCCAAAGATGGAAATTGCCCCAAAAATGAGGATAAGAATGGCCTGATTTTTAATGGTGAACTTCCCCTCCAAAACCTCGGTGAAAACGTTTAAACGGCTCACCACATAGGCAATAACCACTATCACACATGCTTTTTCCACCAGCACCAGGAGACTGTGCTGCACTGAGGACATTGGCATTTCATGAAATTGTAGAATTAAAAGAACACTTACACTGCCTATAATAGCCATAATGGCATGAATGTACATAATAGGAACTTCTTCATCCCCAGCCAGGTAATCTCTGATAGTGTGAATCCTGTCTTTTAATGTGGTTTTTGACATTGCCCTTAAACTCCTTTAATGAACATTGTGGTAGCAAAAGTTCGATCATGACCTAAACGTAATTTAGCCATTACTATACATTTTCATAAGGTAGTTAAAAAGTATTCTGTAAAATAGCCATATCTGTAAATATAAATTTAACACAGATCAGTAACATGGAACAGAAAGAAAAAATAGTCTCCATTTTAAATCGAATTGATGGAAGAGGATACAAAGCGTATCTGGATCTTAAGGGTACTTATGATTTTGATTTCTTTTCCCTCACAATTCAACACGTGCAGAGGGATCCCTTTGCCAGCCCTTCACGGTTAGTAGTGGAAGTTTATGAGAATTCATTCCCTGCCGAACTTCACCAGAACAGTGCCCGGAAGATAGCACTGGAAGATTACATTTCCCGGGCCTTCAGGAAGAGTATTGGAAAGTTCACAGACAACCAAAGAGGAAGTGGGAAAAGTGGTATTATACATATTGATGCAGGTAATCAGGAAATACTCCAGCGCAGCAGTGTGAATATCAGTCCAGATAAGTTGGAGATTCGTTTCCTGCTGGGTTTACCCGCAAGGGGCAGGAGAATAATGGGGCGTGAAGCTCAGAGGATATTGATGAAGATTTTACCCGAAATTGTTTCCGGTTCATGTTTTTATGAGAATCTTCCTTCAGATGAATTAATCCACCATGTTCAAAGTTTTGAAGATGCTGAGTACATGCGTAGCCAGCTTAAAGAGCATGAATTGGTGGCTTTCATTGTAGATGGTGCTGTTCTTCCCCGAGAAAGTGGTGTTTCAGATAGGCCACTTTCTAATGCTTTGCCGTTCAAATCACCACTATCACTCCAGGTTGCTATGGAAACAGGACAGGACTGTTCTGTTATAGGTATGGGGATTCCAGAAGGTGTTAGTCTTATTGTGGGTGGAGGTTACCATGGAAAGTCCACTTTACTCCGGGCTGTGGAGCTGGGTGTTTACAACCATATACCTGGAGATGGCAGAGAGCAGGTGGTTACACGGGCAGATGCGGTTAAAATCAGGGCCGAAGATGGGCGTAGTGTTGAAAAGGTTGATGTTAGTAGTTTTATACATAATCCTCCTGGAATTGGGGATACGAGTAGTTTTTCCACGGAAAATGCCTCTGGTTCTACCTCACAGGCTGCCAACATTATTGAATCACTGGAAGCAGGATCGAAGCTTCTTTTATTTGATGAAGATACTTCCGCGACCAATTTCATGATCCGAGATGAAAGAATGCAGCGTCTGGTTAAAAAGGATAAAGAACCCATAACACCTTTTATTGACCGTGTTGATGAGCTTTACATGGACCATGGAGTTTCTTCAGTACTGGTAATGGGTGGATCCGGTGATTATTTCCAGAAGGCAGATACTGTGATTATGATGGATAATTACCAGCCCCATAACGTTACCATGGAGGCCCGGAGGGTTTCAGAAGAGGTGCCAGATAAACGTGAAACAGAATCTAAGGGTAAATTCGGTTACACTCAGCGTTATCCTCATCCTGGATCCATCAAACCGTATAAAGGAAAACGATTGAAACTGGATAGTAGGGGTGTTTTTAATCTGATTATTGGTTCTCAAACTGTTGATCTTTCCCAGGTAGAGCAGCTGGTTGAATCCGGACAGACAAGGGCCATCAGTTACGCTCTTTACCAGTTCCATAAAACCTGTGTACAAAGTTGTAATGGAAATTCAGGTAAAAATGATTCTAAAAACAGTGCCCTGGCCGGTGTTCTGGATTATCTTGAAAAGCAGATCAATGATGAAGGACTTGATTTTTTGACTCCACCTGGGCGTGAACGACCCCACAATCTTACAAAACCACGTAGGTACGAGATTGCTGCAGCTATGAATCGCCTGCGAACATTTAAAGTGGATAAATTAGTGTAATAGATAATTAAGGGTAATAGATAATTAAGGGCAATAGATAATTATGATGTTTGAAGATTAATTAACAATTAGAAATAATATAATTAGATCTGGTAAGGGGTGTTTAAAACATGATTATGCTGTTCAAGGACAGGGATTTCATGTATTTTCCAGTTACTGTAATTATTTGTTTAGTAAATTGATGATTAATCCAGTAATGCCAGGATTATATTAATTGCGATAATATCCTGAAATATATGGATGAAATGGATTAAGGGAAATGGTTTTTAGAGGAAATATTTTAAACCAATAATAACATAATTTAATCAACAAATATTAGAGGTGATTTCATGGTTTACTGTCATAATTGTGGTACTAAAAATGATGATGATGCTGAATTTTGTTCTAAATGTGGAGAACCACTGCGGGATGTCAGGGATGATTATGATGGAAGACGCCGTCACCACCACCGTGATGATCGATATTACCGTCAGAGGAATGAATGTTTCGGACTTCCCCACGGTAATGTAATTGGACCACTTATAGGTGGAATTATATTAATTTTAATAGGTGTGGCATCATTTACAGGATTCCAGAACATTTGGAATTATATCTGGCCCGCAATTATCATCATTGTAGGTCTGTTGATAGTAGTAGGTGCAATTTACAGTTCCAGTAAAAGGAGATAATCATTAATTTTTTCCTTTTATTCTCAAACCACTTTAAATTCAATTAAAGTATAAAAACTGTTTATTAAGGTTTTAAAGCTCTTGATTGAGGTTGACTGTTTCTGAGTGTTTTAACTTTCCACCACATTCGCACTTATCACTAAAGTCATCAGGTGACTCCTCTGGTTCTAATTGGTAGTATCCACCACAGGTATCACAGACCAGATAACCGTGATTTTCGATTTGTTTATTTCTTTTTGCCCTGAACTTTTCCTTCAGTTCCTCACTAGAAACCGTCCCACTTTCGGTTATACTCCTTCTATTAGGGTTCCTCTTTTCAGCAAGTTTCCTTTTTATTTCTTCGTTAGATACCACTTCAACCACCATTATTTAACAAATCATAAAAATGTTACTGGAAATAATCCTACCCAAAGAAAATGTGATCTAGATAAATATTCTGTATGATCAAAGAGAATTCTACTCATATATAATGCTCCTAATTAACATTATGGCTCCCAACTACTATTTATGAGTTATTCTTATTTAACCTTCTTTTTAGGAAGCTAACACATCTTTTTGCATCAGGTGATTTAACATCTTTTAATTCAATTTCACCATCAGTATGTTTGATTTTTAAGGTCACCTTTCTTGGGGAAAATATTTGATAACCGTTTGAAATCAAGTTACCTAGACCGGATTTTTCTGAACTGATTTTTAGTTTACTGTTGCCCTCTAAACTATCTTCAATATTGATAATATTCTTAAATCGGATTAATTGCCCATCATCAGTTTCTATTCCTTCCTTAAGGATTTTAATAAATTTTGAATTCCCATTTCCCTTAATTATATAATGTCCTTTAGTTTCCAATATTTCCTGCACTTGTGTTGCCAGTTTAATTTCTTTCACATATGTTTTGTCCATTGATGATGCTCTGAAATCTTCGAGGGTTTTAGTTGATGAAACATTATGATCTTCAAGGGTTTTAGTTGATGAAACATTATGATCTTCAAGGGTTTTACTTGATGAAACATTATGATCTTCAAGGGTTTTACTTGATGAAGCATTATAATTTTCAACGGGCTTATTTGACGAAGTTTTATAATCTTCAGATGTTTTACTTAGGTCATTAATTATAAGATCTTCTCCATTGGAAGAAACATCCATAACATCGGCATCTTCATTATTTTCATCATCAATTTGTTTTGCATGAAGGCCTTCATTACCTGCTCCACTAACACCCTCATTACTTGTATAAACACCTTCATTTTCTTCGATAACATCAAAAGTATCTGAGTAAATTAATTCTCCCCCACATTCACATTCATTACTGAAATCTTCTGGTTTTTCTCCAGGTTGAAGTTCATAATAACCCCCGCATTTATCACAGATTAAATAACCCATTTAAGACACTCCTTCTAATCTAATACACTATCGATTTAAACACTAATCTAAGACACTAATCCAATCTAAGACACTAATTCTAATGTAACCCATTTACAATTCATTAACCTAATATAACAGAAATTGTGCCCCATACATGAAGTTATATTGAAGTTATATTGTATCACCATATAAGTAAGAATAATATTCATGTATCACAATACAACAGAAATATTTATCGTTAGAATATTTAGTAGTTAAGGAATTTTTTTTGATTATAGCTGGGAATTTTGTGGCCAGTTAAACTAAAAACACCTGACACGTAGAGTTAAGATTAAATACGATATTAAATGTATTATTCATAAACACAGGCCGATTTTTTCAGGCAATCCTGACATATTGTTTCATGGCTAGTTTCAGAAACTGCAATTCTGGTTAAAATCCAGAATATAACCAATATAATGAAATATAATTCGGTTATTAAATTTCCTTTAACAATATCCAGTCCCACTAATATTAGAAAGGATCCGGTGACCAGTGCTATGTTGGAAATAAATTTCAATTTTATCCCTACGTTTAAGAATATAATAATTAACAATGCAGTAAATACAGTGCAGACCCCAATCCAGAATGATATTTCCCCGTAGATTGAAGTATATCCAATCAAAGGATATGCCATAAAATAGTAAGCCACCATTCCTACAATAGCAATGGATGCACCTACAGAAAGACCAAAACAGCCAGGGCAATATTTTTTCCCATTAATGGTTAATGTGTGTGAAGAAAACTTACCACAATCAGGGTGGTGGCCTGCAAACTGTATATTACTCTGATTTATGGTTTTTTGCTTAGACTGTATGTTACCCTGACTGGTTTTTTGCTTGGAATCATTTTGAAATTTCAGTAATGTTTTACATTTTGAAGGGTAGAGGGCTGCAAAAATCCCTAAAAAACAGATCAAAATGAAAAGGAGTAATATAATTGATTTGTTAAGGGAGTAATGTGATGTTGAAGGTGCAGTTGATTGAGGCGACCATAAGTACATTGCTACCAGGAAAAAAATTCCTGAAAATGAAATTAGAATGAGGAAAATGTTTTGAATGTTAAAATTGTTTTCCCTGAACTGGTTTATGAATATCTTTGTAGTTAACAGGAATATCTTTTTACTTAACGGGATTTTTGATATCAATACAGATCCCTCAATGCCTGCAGGAGACCCTGGCCTGCCATGTAACGATAAGTTTGTCTTTTGAATTTATTACGTGAAAACACACCGGTAATTCTCCGCCTCATGCTACCATAGAAACTGCGGTAGCACTGGTAAAGTTCTTCCTGGACCTCATCCCGGGATAAATGTTCGGTGGGCATGACTGCATGTACCATGTCGTAGTTGGCCCAGTTATCCTCTTCCAACCATCCCTGCTTTCTGGCAGTTTCATAAAGCTCGGTTCCAGGGAATGGAGTCAGGATCATGAAAATTGCTAAATCCGGATCCACGTAGTTAACAAAATCCCGTAACCCCTGGATTGATTCATGGGAGTCCTTTCGGTCACCGGTGATGAGTGTTGCCTGGGAAAAAATGTCATTTTCCTTCAATAGATCCATGGAAAGCTTGGCATCACTGGATTTGATCCCTTTATTATAATCCTGCAGCACCTGGTTATCATGTCGCTCCAAACCGGCCATTATCCAGTAGTTACCCGCTTTTCTCATTTTAGGGAGGTTTTTCTTATTTTTTATGATATCATCACTTCGAGCCTGCATGAACCAGGTTAAGTTCTCTGAAAGTCCACGGCTAATCAATTCATCACACAGTGCACTGGTTCTTTTACCCAGACCAAAGTTATCATCGGTTAACCACAAGAAGGTGATACCGTATTCATGGTAGATGTGTTCCATTTCATCGGCGATTCTAACTGGGGATTTTGGCCTCCATTTACCTCCCCAGTGCTGCCACTGGGAGCAGAATGTGCATTTATAGGCGCATCCACGGGATGCTTCCACCAGGGCGTATCCTGCACCGGAGTAGGCCATCATTTTGAAGTTGTACTTCTTCATATGCTGTTGAACAAAATGGTAACCCGGGAATGGAAGGTCATCCAGGTTACTGATAAATGGACGGGGTGGATTGTGGATGATTTTTGAACCATTCCGGAAGGATAATCCTTTAACATCTACCAGTGATTGGTCATTTTCCAGACTTTTTACCAGTTCATAGAGGGTGATTTCTCCCTCACCACGCACTACAAAATCAATTTCTGGATAGGTAGAAAGACTCTCATCTGCCAGTGCAGTGAAATGCTGACCACCAACCACTGTTTTAACTTCAAGATTAACCTTTTTAGCTATTTCCAGTGTTCTTAAGATGGTGAAAGTGTTACAGGTTGCCAGGGCACTGACTACCACCACATCTGCTTCAGCCTGTTCCAGGTGCCGCTGCAGTTTTTCCCAGCCAAACCCCTCCGCCTGGGAATCTACCACTTCAATTTCCCATGTATCATCTTTAGACTCCAAGTATGATGCTAACTGGAGTATTCCTAAGGGTGGGGGCATGTATTCTCCCATTACAAACCAGAATACCTTGGGTGGTTCAACAAACAATACTTTCATTCAAATAGACCTCTCTTGTGTTCTATCCTTGTAATTATATTTTTGAGAAAGATTCACATTTTGAGATTAGTTATTTTTGAGACTAGAGTTATAATTTGAAATTGGAGTTATATTAAGATTAGATTTATAATTTAAGATCTGTTTCCTGCCAGCTGTAACGCTCTTCTTTCCAGGGGTCACCATGGTTATGATAACCAGTAGATTCCCAGAAACCCCTTTTATCCTCTGCCATAAATTCCAGTCCTGTAACCCATTTAGCACTTTTCCAGAAATATAATCGGGGAACCACTAATCTCACTGGTCCTCCGTGTTTGGAATTTAAGGCGTTTCCATTGTGGTGGGTTGCCAGTAGCACGTCACTGGCGAAGAAATCATCCAGGGATAGATTGGTAGTAAAATTTTTATGAGCGTGTACCATGACGTATCTGGCTTCAGGGAGTATTTCCACCTGTTCTTTAATGGTGGATGTGCTTACTCCTTCCCATAAATTATTTAACTTGGACCAGGTAGTGACACAGTGTATGTCTGAGAAAACTTGAACCCGTGGAAGGGCCATGAAATCAGCAAAATCCAGTTCCCTCTCTTTTTGAACCAGACCCCAAATTTTCAGCTTCCATTGGGATGGATCGACTCTGTTAACTGAACCCGCGTGTAATACAGGCCATCTTTTATCTTCGTGTTGGCCCGGTGGAATTCTAACCTCCCTTTGAGTATCCGGACTTATAACAATATTTTCATCCTTCAAAATAGATTCAACAGTTTCATCATCCAGATTTGTTTTTGAATTCCATTTAAACATTTCTTTTAAGGTTTTTTTCAACATATCATCCCCCATTAGTTGAAAATATCTCCTTAATGCAGATCCAGACAAAAGTCATTTATCTCCCTATTATTTTTTTTATCACTATCTACTTTCATTACAACCCGTTTTACATCACTAATAATGTTTCAATAACACCCAGTTTTACAGTAAATTTCTTTATTTACTCTACGTTTCAAGTAAAAAGATTAAAATCATGAAATTTTAAAACATAAATGGGAATTTAATAAGTCCAGACAGGGATTTCTTTCCATTGGGCTTTAAATGTGTTTAAAATTTGGATTATAAGGGATGAATTGAAACGATCCACCATTAAAACTCCTTTACCCAATTTCTGTGCATTGATCTTACTGATTATACCGGGGTACTCCTTGACAATTCTTTCCCCTTTCTTTCGGTAAGTGGATATACCCCCATAAAGAGCCCGGTTAAGTTTATTCCGATCATTCTGATTCATTTTGGTAGTATTATAAGTTAAAATAACGCGTGATTTTAACTGCATATCCTCTGCAGTTATATTCACTGCCCTGCCATAAAGGAGAACTCCTTCCCCACTTAAAGCTGCATTAAATTCAGGATTATTCCCTAACTCATCAAGGGTGACATGTTTTACCTGGAATTTTCCAGCCAAAAGGTCATTAACCTTCTGGAACGAATGTTCTGATTTATTTGAATAAATCACCAGTAGATCGGTACCAGTTAATGTTTTAGATGCTGCAGCACCAGGATAGATTACAGAAATAACTCCTTTTACTTTTTTATTTGCCTGGTAAGTTCTGCAGCTAATTTGAAGTCCAAAATCCCCTCTCCTCAAAATTACATTTGAACCATCATTTAAATGAAGAATATATCTATTAAAATTATTTTAATTAAATCGGGAAAAACCATAAATTCCCTTTTTTATATCCTTCTGTTATATTGATATACTAAATATAAGTAAGTTTCTTTATAACCACTAACTATAAAAAATTTTATTTTAAATATTCCAGTTTTAAAATTCTCCTAAAAAATGATTAATGAGGATAAAATGGATTAATAGAGTAAGATTAGATGATTATGTTAAATTACTACAGGTTAGTGCAAAATTAAGGCAATTTATTGATTTTAATCCCTAAATCGGTATACCCCGGAAATTAGAGGGTAAATTTAAGGAAAATGATAAATAATTACCAGAAGAAATGATAAATAAATTGCCAGAAGAAATCAGGAAAACATAAGAGAATGAAAATCCAATTAAACTGATTGGGAGACTAAAATTAAACTGATTGGGAGACTAAAGAGTTAACAAGAAAATAAAGTTAACAAAATAAAAAGTTAAAATCTTGGATCAGGGACAATCAATTTCAGGTACGAATGGTTTAATATCCAGTACTGGTGACTCATCAAGGGCATCAAGCCATCTAACAGTTAGAATATTTCCTTCTTTTTTCACCAGTTCCACCATACATAATCCCAAAGGATTTGGCCGCACCGGTGCCCTTGTGGAAAAAACCCCTCTTTTCTCTTTTTTACCATGAGGTACCACCTTCAAAGAAACAGAATCAGCACGATCCATCCAGTAAATCACCATAAAATTCTTAAAATTCTCAATTCCTTCCAGTGCATCTTCATACTCTTTGAAAATTGTTATAGTGCTCATTTCATCTGAAAAACGACCCTGATGAGGAGATCCCATCTTAACCTTAAATGGTGAATTAACCAAACCTATTGCTTTGACATTCATTTTAAACCCCCAAACATTATCAATCTGCCCAATTTAGTCCATTGAAATTTAATAAGTTGTGTTAAATCTCTTTATATATTGTTTAAGGTAAATAAATTAATAATTAGATTATGTTTTTTATAATTTAAAATAATTGATGATTTTTTTTAGAATAAAAGGGGGATTCTATTGAAAATATGAGTGTCTAATAAAATAATGAGTTCATTATAATTAGTTCAGAATAATTAATTTTTGTATAATAATATCAATGAAAAATAGTATTTCAATTGAGAATCTTACCAGTCTAATATCAATGGAGTCCCGCAGGGTTTTTTTTAGAATGGGGAGTCTGATGGGCCCTGCGGGCATAATTTTAGGGAGGCAAATAGTAGATATTGCTATTGCGTCTCCATTGATCGTGGCTTAATAAAGTATTTGCAAATTAAACTTGTATACCATCCCTTATATAAGTTACGGAGGCCTGACAAATTTTATATTGGAATATTAAGGAATAATAGCAATAAAATTATTTCTTAATAATCTTTTTATCAATGAATATTTTTGATGGCTAACACTTACCTTGATAAAAATAGCAAAACTGCGTGTATTGATTAATAAATTTCAGGCAGCTGAGGAATACTTAACCAAAGGATAAAAAATAGTTTTGAAAATATAATTAAGTTTTAGGGAACATCAAGATATATACTGCTCAGTTTATTCCACATCATCTTGTATTAATTAATTGAAAGACTATTTGCTGGTGTCACTTTTAGATGGGCCCTCATTCAGAATTTTTTTAATATTAAGAAGCCTTTCACTATTTAAAGTTTTTTTATGAGATTTTTCATTATTATCATCCCTTAATTTCCTTAATATTCCCTCACCCCCTTTTTAAATGATTTTCATTTCACTTACGCTTAAACCTTAATGTGACCATATTCACAAAAAAAATAATTCTCACGAATCAGTTAATGTAAATATTAACTTATCCAAATTAGAAAGTTTTAAATCAAATCAAGAATTATTTAGAGAATTAAATAGATTCCAGGAATATACTGATGATTTTTCAGTATTTTAACCCTATTCTAAGACATTCCACCAACCCAATACAAATATTTAAATATTATGTTGTAGTAAGATGTAATTAGGTGAATTAAACGACCCTAGAATCATGTTGTAATCCTTCTGGATCATAATATGAATTAAAATTCATGCCTTTACACCGCCTCCGTAAGGACATGACATGGCATCGTCCCGGAGGCCCTAAGGCCTCAGGGACCTTACTTCTCCTATATTACCCTAAAATCTTAATTTACATTTTCGTTTTAAGAATAACGCAGTTAAATCAATTTATCTAAATTCTCAATTTTTAAGGGTTTAGAGAATAATTTAGGTGTTTTATTTCATTTTAACTGTTTCATTTCATTTTATAGATCAAACTAGTTCGTAACATAGATAAATTCAGATTACAGTTATAAATCTGGTTCAATGATTTAAAACACGTTATTATCTAAAAATAGAATACAAACAGAACAATATATACTCAAAAAAATATACCCATAAGTATTAATAATATTAATATTATTATTATAAAATAAATATCCAAAGATTTAATTATCATGGTGATTTAAGTTGGATTAAGGTGATTGAAAATGACTGAACACAATAAACAGAAATACTCCAGTTCAATGGATGTGATGGACAAAAATGGTAACCTCCTTGGAGCTGTGTGTGTTACACCATCAAAGGAAATAGGTAAAAGAGATATCCTGTTAATGGATGAAAAAGCAGGCACACAATCAGTCAGAAGTACTACTGAATTAATTAACATGCTATCCAAAAAAGATGTTCCCTTTGACGAAAGGAAATTAGTATTGGATTTTTTAGCCGAAAGATTGCGATTTTTAGAACAGGAATTAACAATTAATACTTTAAAATCATTGAATAAAAAAAATAATAAATAAATTATTGGTTTTTGTAATTTGAATCCTCCATAATCAACCAAAAACTAAACCCATTTAAATAAATGTTAAAATCTTAAAAAACAGCATTATATCCCTTAAAAATAAGTAAATACTTAAATATATGTGGAGGAGGGGTCTGCATTACTGGGGACAATAATCAAGATAAAAAACTAATTACAGAAATAATAGGTGTGGACGCCCTAATCAATAGCTCACCAGTACCTCAATTTGGGATTAACCGTGATCATAAAGTTATCTACTGGAACAAAGCACTGGAAAAATTCAGTAAAATCAGGTCAAAAGATATCATAGGAACAGATAAACACTGGCAAGCGTTTTACAGTTCAAAAAGACCGTGCATGGTTGATTTATTGGTTGATGGGGATATGGAAAAATTTTCATACTGGTTTCCAGACTACCAAAAATCAGAACTGGTAGAAGGGGCCTATGAAGCTGAAAATTTCTATCCACATATGGATAATAATGGGAAATATTTACACTTCACAACCTCTGCAATCAAAGATCATGAAGGTAATGTTTTAGGAGCTATGGAATCTTTTAAAGACATAACTCCCCGTATTCTTGCTGAAAAGGAACTCCTGGAAAGCGAACAGAAATTCAGGAGCCTGGTGGAAAATCTCAATGTAGGCATTTACCGCAACACCAGTGATCCAAGTGGTTATTTTATCCAGGTGAACCCTGCATTTGCCAGAATGTTTGGATACGATTCTACCCAGGAAATCATGAAAGTAAAGGTCATAGATTTTTACATGGACCCCCAGCAGAGGAAACTTTTTTTAGAAGATTTAAAGCAGAATGGATCGGTAATCAGTAGGGAACTTCATCTTAAGAAAAAAAATAACCAGCCAATATGGGTTTCAATATCAGCAAAAGCACATTTCAATGAAAATGGTTTCATTGAATGGATTGATGGGATGATTGAAGATATTACCCATCGTAAAACTGCTGAAGAAAAACTCTTAAAGAGTGAAAAACGTTACCGTTCCATTGTGGAAAACATGGATGATGGTTTTTGTATCCATGATTTTGAAGGAAACCTATATGACTGCAATGAAAAATTCGCCAGGATGGTAGGATTTAGCATTGAAGATATGATTGGGACTAACCTCGATGAATTCAGCAGCATTGAAATGATGTTTGAAAAAAATAATCGAGTAGAAGAACTGAAAAACACCGGAATTATTGAATTTGATGCAGATTTCAAACAAAAAGATGGGAAAATCTGTTATTACAACATCAAATCAAGCATTGTTTCAGATGAAGGTGATGGTCTCGTGCACAGTTTCCTAAGGGACGTGACCAAACGTAGGGAAATGGAAGAAATACTTCACCAAAGTGAAAACACCGCCCAAAAACGTCTCAAAGAAATTGAAGCAATTTACAATTCAGCACCCATTGGTTTATGCGTCCTGGATCGTAACCTGCGCTTCGTGCGTATCAATGATCGTATGGCAGAAATGAATGGTATCCCTTCAGATGAACATATTGGGAAGACAGTTCATGAAATAATACCATTTTTAGCTGAACAGGCAGAATCCGCAGCTAAGGAAATATTTGAAAGGAAAAACAACTTTTTAAGCAGAGAATTTAGCGGTATAACCCCTGCCCAGCCTGGTGTTTCCCGCACTTGGATGGAAGAATGGTATCCAATTAAAGATTCTTCCCATCAGATTATAGGTATTAACATAGCAGCCCTGGAAATAACTGAAATTAAAAAGGCAGAAAATGCCCTTAAAAAGTCTGAAGAAAAATTACGCCTGGCTATTGAAGGTGCAGGTGCTGGGATGTGGTTCTGGGATCTTGAAAATGACTTAATTGAATGGACTAACGAATACAAACATATTTTTGGAGTAGAACCTAACCCTGACACATCCTTCAGAAATATTTTAAATGTAGTACACCCTGATGACCAGGAAAAGGTGAAAGATGCCATTCAAAAGACACTGCAGTTCGGTGAAGATTTCAAAGTAGAAATGAGAACCATCTGGCAGGATGGGACGGTACACTGGGTTTATTCACTGGGCAAATTGTCTTATGATCTTCATGGTAAACCCAAGGAGATAATAGGCATTGCCATTAACACCACCCCCAGTAAAATCGCAGAACAGGAACTGCAGGAAACATTGAAACAGTTAAAAAGATCCAATGCAGAGCTGGAACAGTTTGCCTATGTGGCAAGCCATGACCTTCAGGAACCATTGAGGATGATAACTAGCTTCCTCCAGCTCCTGCAAAGACGTTATGAACATCAACTGGATTCAAATGCAAATGAATTCATCCAGTTCGCAGTTGATGGAGCAGCCAGGATGCAGGAACTGGTAAACGATCTTCTGGCATATTCAAGGATTGAACGAAAAACTGGTAAATTTGAAGAGGTGGATACAGAAGAGATCCTGAAACAGATAACCTTTGAATCACGACTTTTAATTGAAGAAAATAATGCAGATATCAGTTATGATAATCTCCCGGTAGTAAGGGCAGATTATCCTCAGATGGTGCAGGTTTTCCAGAACCTACTCAGTAACTCCATAAAATACAATAACCAAGAACGTCCCACAATTCACGTTTCGGCAGAAAAAAAAGACACAGACTGGCTTTTTAAAGTTGAAGATAATGGCATTGGAATTGATCCCAAACATGGCGAACGTGTTTTTAAAATATTCCAGCGTCTCCACGCCAGGGACGAATACGAAGGAACCGGTATTGGTTTAGCCATTGTTAAAAGGATTGTAGAAAGACACGGAGGGATGATCTGGTATGAGTCACAACCCGGCCAAGGATCAACTTTTTATTTCAATATCCCCATGGAGATGTGAAATATGAAATATAAATTGTACAAATCAGTGGAAGTACTGCTGGTTGAAGATAACCCTGGAGATGTGCGTTTAATCCAGGAAGTATTCAAAGAAGCCAAAATTAGAAACATACTACATGTGGCGCGTGATGGAGAGGAAGCAATGCAAATGCTCCGTCTGGAAGGGGATAATCCCACAAGGGTCCCGGATTTGATATTGCTGGACTTGAACCTGCCAAAAAAAGATGGTAGGGATGTTTTAAAGGAAATTAAAAAAGACGATAGTTTGAAATGTATTCCAGTAGTGGTTTTAACCAGCTCCATCAGGGATGAGGATCTGATTGAAACATATAAGAACAACGCCAACTGCTACATAGCAAAACCAGCCGATCTGGACCACCTGATCAAAGTGGTTCAAAATATTGGTGAATTCTGGCTGGATATTGTAAAACTACCACCACGATAACCCTGTATAAATAAGATAATCAAATTACAAATAAAATACCACGGTTAATAATAATTGATAACGGGATTGGACTGTTATTTCGGCTCCAACAGTAGTTGGTTTATAAATAATGAATTAACAGGATTGGAATTAAATCAGAGTAATACAATAATGATAAAAGAAAATCATTAATGATTAAATATGGTGAGGTAAAAAATACAATCAGTTACATGATTATAACTCATATGACTTAACAAGGGTACTAATAGATTAAAATGATGATCAGGCGATACCATGAGAATTAAAGGAAATATTAACGTTATGTTGGTGGAAGATAACCCCGGGGATGCTGTAATTATAAATGAAATGTTCAGAGAAATCCCCCAAATTCAATTCAATATTTTCCATGCCCAGCGCCTTTCTGAAGGAGTGGATGCCATCAGTAAAAATGATTTCCATATAATTTTACTGGATCTTCAATTACCTGACAGCCAGGGTACCCAAACCTTTAATCAAATCCATAAACTGGTACCAGAAATACCCATAATAATACTCACCGGACTGGAAGATGAGGACTTTGCCATAGACATTGTAGGTGAAGGTGCACAGGATTACCTGGTTAAGGGACAGGTTGATAGCAAGTTACTGGCCCGATGCATAAACTACTCCATTGAACGAAAACACATCGAACACCAGCTCAGGGAAAGTGAGGAAAAATACCGTTTGATGGTTGAAAAAATTCATTCAGGAGTTTTCTTTGTTGATTCCCAGAATCAATTGAGTTATGTTAATAAACAAATGGCCAAAATGTTAGGTTTCACTGTAACCGAAATGCTTAACAAAGATATCTCCCAGTTCACCAATCCAGAAGGAGAATCATGCTTTAAAAAACACTTACAAAAAATCAAGAAAGAACATGAATACCGGAAAAAATTAGCCAAAACATATGAATTAGAATTTTTAGACAAAAAAGGTTCCAGTCTATGGGTACTAGTATCAACTAATCCATTATTCAAATCTAACGGTGATTATTTAGGTGCTATCTCCATTATGACTGATATCAGCTCAAGGAAGGGGATTGAAAAATCACTGATGGATGCCATGATTGAAAAAGACCGGGACTTTTTTATGATAATGGGAAATATGGTGGAAGCCATGAAACCACTAATCCACAAGACCAATATGAAAACCAGCACTGTTGATGAATTTGATGATAAATTCACCTGAATGATAAAGTTCCCAAATGAATAATTCCCATACCCAAATGATAATTCCCCAAAAATGGGTAAAATTCCACATAAAATGGATTAATTCATATTAATTACTTAAAATTACATAAAAATCTTAAAAAAGACCATTTGATAATTTAGAATCATTTTACTATTTTAAATCAGTTAAGTATGGTTAGAAATTATGTAAAATGATTTTAGATGATTATATATTAATATAAATGAATATAAAGGGCCATAATTAAGTATTTTTTATGTAAAAATTAAGGATGACATGAAATTGAGTACTTCCTAATAGGTAAAGTATATATTGTAAAACCGCATAACGTTGATCTAGTCCCTTGGTGTAGTGGCAATCATGTGAGACTCTGGATCTCGCGACAGCGGTTCGACTCCGCTAGGGACTATCTTTTTTATCATATTTTGCGATTTTTGTATGTTAATAAAAAATTTTTATAATTATACCCAATGTAATTTCCATATAATTCCATAATACAATTTTCTGTAGACCTATGAAGTCAATATGCATATATTAATCCCTATGAAATCAATACACTCTTATTAAGCCCTGCAAATCCAATAAAATTTGAAGAATTAAGTCGGTGCATGATTTTTCCCAAACTGTAAGTTTGTATTTGAGTTATTCACACCATCACCATCATTACAATTTATACAAACATATAAAGGAATAATTGAACAATTAAAAATATAATATTAATAATTCAAGGAACGGATTTAATCATTGGTTAATAAGAAGCTAGTAGAGGATTCTAATGAAAGGTGAAGATGTTTGTGATGTTCAGTGCATCAACGAAGATTCAGTTAGAGAAGTTAAATCACAAATGCTAGATGATGAAACCTTTCAAATGATTTCAGATAACTTTAAAGTACTAGGTGATCCTACCCGATTGAAAATACTTTACGCACTCATACTGAAAGAAGTTTGCGTCTGTGACTTGGCTGCAGTACTGGAGATGACAGACTCTGCAATATCACATCAACTAAGATTATTAAGACATAGAAATCTTGTTAAATTCCGTAAAAAAGGAAAAATGGCTTATTATTCCATTGCAGACCCCAGGGTTATAGACATGATAAAAATGGAAGCAGAACTTACCCCATGAAATAAATTAACCAAACTTATCCATTTATAAAAAAAATCCATTGATGATAGAATCCATTGATTATAAAAATTAATTTATGGTAAAAATTATTAACAATTTAGAGGAAAACCGAATTTTAAATGAATTATAGGTGTTATTGACTAAAAATAGAGAAAATAATAAACCAGTAAGGGAATAAAAACTAAAAACACCATATAATACAAATAAAAAGGTATAGTGGATAGATATGCATATTAAAAAGAGATAGTTTGGGGATAAATGGATATTTAGATATTAATAGCTGATAGTGGATATTAATAGCTGATAGTTGAATAATTAATAGCTATTTAGAATTAATGAATTAGATGGATTAAAAGAACATATTTGAATAATAATTTCCAGTTAAGAGGTAAATTAAATGAAATGGTTATTAGTGGTAGTGGCAATTTTCCTGCTGATAGTAGGTTACGCATATGTTTCGACCATGAATGGTCCAATCACACCAGAAGGAAGACTGGCATTTGTAAAAGTGGCCAACCCAGACATGTATCCTGGACACCTTCACTCTAAAATGCTGGCGGGATATGCCAATGAAAGTGGTTCCAAATCTATTCTGGTGGTGCACTTTGCCGGTGACTCCAACTACCGTTGTTACAAAGAAGGAAACGTTGAAATACTGGAACTGGCATTCGTGGACACCCAGGGTACCGGTGCAGAAGGAGCAACCAACTACTGGGATTCACTTAAAATAGCATTATTCGGAGTACCAGATGGCCGATACCAATACAAAACGGATGGTAAAGTTTTCAACAACCTGGATGATGCCCTGAATTATCTGTACGCCATTGCTAAAGCGAATGGTCAGAACGGACCAATACCCATGTACTGGCATGGAACTGCCCGTAAAGACAATCCAATGTTTGCCCAGGGGTGTGGGTTCCCATTATACTTCGACATTGTAAGGAAACAATACGGAATCATACCAGCCTATGTTTACACTTTAAGAGGAATGATCATGCCCTACTTCAAAGACCCCTATGCCTCCTTTGAACTGCAACACGCCTCTCAACTGCAAAACTATTACCAGGAAGGTATGATAAACTTCAAATAAAGCAATTAAAAGATGATTAATCCCCCAAGAGGGAGATCATCTTTGACATTTTTTTAAAACCCATTTTTTTAAAACATAATTATTTTTTCTCGTTTAAAAAGCTACTAATTATTTTATGATAATTTTATAATGCTTCAATTTATCCAAACTTAGATCTAATCCCTTTTCTCCAAAGCTTCGAATATGAAACGGGGTTTGCATCCATATTTCACAATGTATGACCTTATCTCCTCTTCATCCACATTCGGGAAACTGTTTAAAACTATTTGAACGGTTTCTTCTTCAGAATAGGATATCTGGATAACTTCAAAAAAGAGGTTCATTAAAAATACTAAAATCATAGACAGAATACTGAAATCTGTGAGTAAATCGTACTTCACCCCACCTATCTTGACCATGAATGCAGTCTGGATGACAACGTTAACTTTCTCAAGATCCTTGCGGTGTTTTAAGTACTCTCTGAAAACTTTAATGTAAAATGGAAAGGCGTTGATGCCATTATTTTCAGTCCAAAGACTTAATCCAAATTTGTTTTCATCTAAAAATTCTGAATCGAGTAGTTTATCTGCCAGTAGCACTGCATCATATTCTGCTACTTTTTGATAAATTTCTTCATTGGTTTTAACACCCAGATCCAATCGAAGGGTTTTGAAAAACTCACCAAAAACCTCTGAAGAACTCATTTTCATGTTATCCAAAAAAAGGGTGGGATCATAAATATTAAGGTCCAGGATCTTCAGGGCAGAATATATATTGGCAGATTTACCAGTTCCAGGCGTCCCAATAATTAACACGAAGCGCCCTTTCCTGTTTTTTAAACTGAGGAACATGCGGTATATCTTCCGAAACGACCGGGTAAATACAAAGTCATTACTATCCCTTTCTGACTGTACCTTATACTCTGCCATGTTATTATTTTGGTTTATAATATAAATCCACTTATCATTTTGATTAAAGTTTTAGGGATATCTTTAGATCATATCCAGATCATCCCCTCACTTTAATGAAATGATTTTGTAAGTAAAAATAATTTAGAATATGAGTTATTTGCAAGTTAGAATAATTTAGAATATCAGATTCTGGATAGAATATAATTAAAGAAGATATGAATGGCTAGAGAAAATATCAATAGCAAAAAAATATAGTGCACAATAGATTAATAATTGAAGAAGATCATAAATCTTACAGATAAAAAGAATTTAGTTGAAATAATAAAATAAATAAGTTTATTTAAAATTAATAAGGTTTTTTATCAGAAAATAGTTTATAAAAATAAGTTTAAACCTTGAAACACTAAAAATTGTCTCAATATATTTAAATAGGTGTTTAAATATGGAAACTGTTAACATTCTCATCGAGGCCCTGCCTTACATCAAAAAATTCCATCAGAAAAAGATCATGATTAAGTACGGTGGCCACGCCATGATCGACGCTGCTGCCAAAAGTTCCACAGCCAGAGACACCGTTCTCCTGAAGTACGTGGGGATGAAACCAATCGTAGTCCATGGAGGAGGTCCAGAAATCTCCCGTTCCATGAACAAACTGGGTAAAGAACCTCAGTTCATCGGAGGACTGCGGGTGACTGACCAGGAAACCATGGATATCGTGAAAATGGTACTTGTAGGTAAAATCAACACCGAAATCGTGTCAAACATCGGCCTACACGGAGGTAAGGGCGTGGGACTCTCTGGTAAAGATAACATGCTACTTAAGGCACGCAAGCGCTCCCCACAGATAGTGGTGAATCAGGAGACTGGTGAAGAACAGATGGTGGACCTGGGATTAGTGGGGGAGATTGAATCCATCAATCCTGAAATCCTAAAAGTCCTAACTGAAAACAACTATATACCAGTTATCAGCCCCATTGGAGTGGATGATAAAGGTGAAACCTTGAATTTAAATGCAGATACAGTTGCAGGTGAAATAGGTGGGGAAGTAGGAGCAGAGAAACTAATCATACTCACCGATGTGCCAGGTATCCTACGCGACCATTCTGACCCTGAAAGTCTCATTAAGCGGGTCAACATATCCCAAGTAATGGATCTGATTGAAGATGGAACAGTCCGTGATGGTATGTTACCCAAAGTCCTTACCTGTATAAGTGCCCTGGAAAACGGAGTTAAATCTGCCCATATAATCGATGGACGGATAAAACATAGCGTGCTCCTGGAAATATTCACCAAACAGGGTATTGGAACCATGATCACCAAATAATATTCGGTCATTGAAAATTAAATTAATTAGATTACTGGAAGGTAATTAAAAGGTAAGTAATTAAGTGAAAGCAGATTAATTGAAAGCAGATTAATTTAAAACACTTTCACATTTTTTTTAATAATCAATATATATAAAAAATAGTCTAGAATGGTTTTAAAAATAGTCCAGATGGGTTTTCCAGAATAAAAAGAAGGGGAGATTGTTATGAAAATAATCATAGTAACAGATGGAGCCTACGGTGAAAGGGCATATGCAACTATTAAAGAGGAATTTGATTGTGAATATATTGTAATGGAAGCACCGGCTTCAGCTTTCATGGATGAAATTGATCTTCCATCTGAAACTATTGCCAGTCTGGAAAAGGCGGATATTATTTTAACCTATGTATTACACCCAGATCTTACCCTTGACCTGGTGGATGCTCTTCACAGTAAAGTGGAATGGATAATCGTTGGTGCCTGGAGAGGAGAAGGTTTTAAAAACCAGTTGGAAAGTTATGGTAATGTAACCTGCCCTGAAAACATGTGCGACCTAACTGAGAATGGTAATCCCATCTTTGATGAGTTCGTATCCAAGTTTGGTAGGCCTGTGGTTAGGGTTAACTGTCAGGGAGATAAGGTTGTTGATGTGGAGGTAATCCGCTGTTCACCATGTGGTAGCACCAGATTCGTGGCAGAGGAAATGGTGGGGGAAAACACCGAAACATTACCCATTAAAGCAGGGCTTAGAATACAACATTATCCCTGTCGTGCTCCTAAAATGAGACTTTTCACCGATGATGAATGTAAAAAGGAAATGGCCGCTAACTTCCATAAGGAAGCATTCCAGGAAGCTTTAGATAAAAAGAAAAAATAAATGAAAAAAAGAACCCAACTGGCAACTGTTACTCATGGGGAGTTAGTTTAAAAGATTCTATTCTAAGCTAAAAGATACTATTCTAAGCTAAAAGATACTATTCTAAGCTAAAAGATATTATCTTAAATTAAAAGATATATCCTAAACTCCGCCCGAAACTACTGCCATAGGCTTCTAACCTTAGTGAATCTATCCTGCAAATCGGATTGTGATACATTTTTGATGAATACAGGTTTGGTGTCATCACCGGTAACCTGATTGGGGAATTCGAAAAACAGGGAGTATCCAGGTTCATAAGCTGCAGAGTGGAACAGTACAGCCCTGTGGTTAGGATCTTTTTTAAGCCATGCTTCAACAGGAGCCTTGTCTTTAGGACTTAAAACACGAACTGCAATGATATTAGCACCGTTTTTCTCAGCTGCATCCACTACAGCACCGGTTTGCCCTACATTGGCGTCCACAATAACCTTATTCAGGGTTACCCCGTAAGTTTTCTCAAAAGAATCAAAGTAACGTTTGGGTGTGTCACAGTACTGGTCAGGGTAACCTTTTATAGTGGTCTGAACAATGATCTTTTCTTTTGTATTCATGTAGATGGGTTGAGCTCCAATAACTGCACCTTTACCATTTTTAAGTGCCCTTATGGGCATGGTCCCCAGTGAAGTTCCTGATGAATTCTGGTCTAGTAAATTACAGGTGAAACGGTCACAGGGTGCGTAACAGTTAATTCCCTTGGTGTTCATGTAAGCTTCGGCCTGAGCTTTGCCGGGTAGATCTCCGCAGGCTACCACTAAAAACGCATGGTTATTAACAGCAGTTGGAACCATGACATTCATACCATGGGTGACTGTTGCCATCCTGGTACCATTACCTGCATCAGTTGACCTTAAATCAGTCATTTTACCAGGGTCAACCGCATAGACATAATTGCCCTTATCATCCGGCCCATACCAAGTGTTGTTGATCTTCTTAACCGGCACATTGGTGGCAGGTATAACCGTCACATTGGCGTAATTCATCAGTTCCTTCACCCTTGCACCTTCCATCCAGGGAACTAATTGCGAAGGAGAAGTAGGTTTGAAATCCGGACTCAAACTGTTGTTGAGTTTACTTCCTGGATCCTTAGTCACACGGTCCACCTGGGTGACCACAGTAGCTCCCTGAGGAACCTGAATGTTAGTAGCTCCCAGAACCACCATGGAAGCATTCTGAGGTGCCGCCTGAACATCAGTAAAGTAGTTCGGGTTATTGTTATTGGTGGAATTAGCTCCCTGAGCATTACCCAGGGGATTTAAAAAGCCAATAGCAACAGCCGCGGCAATTAATAGAAAAACAAAGATAATACCAGCCAGGATTTTGCGGTTAACAGCTATCTTGAACCCGAAACCTGAAGAAGATGACGAACGTAGTGAATCAACATCACTGACATATCTCAAATTTCCACCACAGGAACATCTGGAAAAATCACTAGGTGACTCCCCATGTTTCAATCGGTATTTTCCATGACATTTATCGCAAACTAAATATCCCAAGACCTTCACCTTTACTGTTAATATAATTTATGTTTATAATATATCTCATTATATATAAAATCAACCCATTAACACACCTTCACAAGATAAATAACACATATTGAGAATAAGCAATTGATAATTTTTTAAAATCGATTTAACCCCTTAAAAATAACAGTTTCAGTTATAAATACCTGATTTGAAGATATTTTTATCAATTTTCAGAAAAGTTATTGACTACTCATAATGATGAACAAAGAATAGTGATCATAAATTGTGTAATCTAACAATTTGAAATCTAATTGAAATCTAATAATATGAAAATCCAATTGAAATCTAATAATATGAAAATCCAATTGAAATCTAATAATATGAAAAAGTACATGAAAATTGTATATAATATTTAATAGGCCAAAACACCAAGAAAAGTATGTGAGAAATTATGTTAAAAGTAGCGATTATCGGAGCCAGTGGTTACACTGGAGGGGAACTATTAAGATTCCTCAAGGATCATGAGAAAGTGGAAGTAGTAGCTGCTACCTCCAGACAGTATTCTAATACACCAGTTCGAAAGGTACACCCACATCTCCAGGATTTGGATTTAAAATTTGAAGACAAAGCTCCAGGAGATATAGATGCTGACCTGGTGTTCACTGCCACACCACACGGTGCTTCCATGAACATAGTCCCCCAACTGGTGGAAACCGGGGTTAAAGTAGTTGATTTGAGTGGAGACTACCGTTTCGATGATATCAGTATTTACGAGAAATGGTACGGCCTCAAACACAAAAAACCCCTGGACGCAGTTTACGGATTACCGGAAATGTATCGTGAGGAGATCAAAAAAGCTAATCTGGTTGCTAATCCTGGATGTTATCCCACTGGATCCATACTGGCTGGTATTCCACTGGTAAAAGAAGGACTGGTGGACACTATTATAGCTGATTCAAAAAGTGGTGTGAGTGGTGCAGGGATTAAACCCACACCTGCAACTCATTATCCAAATATCAGCGACAACATAGTGCCTTACGCAGTCACCACCCACCGGCACATGCCTGAAATTCAGGAAAAACTCCAGAAATTTGGTAATGTTCGTGTTTCATTCACCCCACACCTGGTACCAGTGATCAGGGGCATTATAACCACCCTCCATTCCTTCCCCAACCAGGAGGTAACATCAGAAGAGATTCAACAGATGTACAAAAACCATTACCAGGATGAACCATTTGTGCGAGTGCTGGATGCTGGTGAAATTCCACGCTTAAGTTCGGTGCGAGGATCCAACTTCTGCCATATAGGTTGCTTTGAAATTGATGATAATGGTAGGTTAGTTGTTGTTTCTGCCATCGACAACATTGCTAAAGGTGCTTCCGGTGCAGCAGTGGCCAACATGAACCTAATGTGCGGATTCCCGGAAACCATGTCGCTGGAAAGTTGTGGATTGCATCCTTAAATAGATGATTTTCATCTATATAGATGATTTACTCATTAGATGATTCACTCCTATAATAGATGGTTTGCATCTTGTAAGGGTGTTTAATCATTAAAATAAGGTGGTTTGTATCTTAGTATAGAGAGTTTGCATCCCCTACAACAGTTTTAGATCATTAAATGAAGGTGAAACGGCCATCTTATTTTAGGGAATTTTAGGGAAACATCAATCCCTAAACCTTTATAAAGTTTGATTCATATATTTTATGAGAAGAAGAGATAAAAGTGAGAAATTCCATTAAAACTTAGTAAACCCATTTATTCTTTACATAACCAGAGATTATCAACACATACGATATGCCATCATTCTCAGTGAAGTTTCAACATGTACTAAGTCTTAAAAAATGTTTAACAAGTTCTGGAATGTTTACAAGTCCTGGAAGATATCACTTATATTTAAAAAAAGTCTTTATATATTTGAGTTTTGAGGTAAATTATGAAAACCATGATCCTGTTTTACTCACGAACCAGGAAAACTGCCCTGGTAGCCAAAACACTGGCCCAGGAAGTTAACGCAGATTATTTAGAAGTAACCGACCTGAATAATAGAGCAGGGGCCATGAATTATATTAAAGCTTCGGTAGATGCATTCCGTGAGAATAAAACTTTAATAAAACCTGAATCAGTGGATCTAACTGATTATGACCTGATATACGTGGGAAGTCCCACATGGGCTGGTAAACCAGCACCAGCAATAGTAACCCTAATTGATCAATGTAACTTCCAGGGTAAGGATGTGATTCTTTTTGCCACCATGGGAAGTTCAGGGGGCCGGAAAGTAATTGAACGGATGCAAGAGAAAATAGAGCCCCGTGGAGGGCGTATGATCAAATCATTCCAGGTCAAAACCGGCAATAAAAAAACTGAAGAACTCACCGAAGCAGTTAAAGAGATTGTCAAGGATGAAGATCTACCCATATATGGAATATAAATAATGTTTAGACAGAACTACAGACTATAATAGTAATAAAATAAATTGTATTATTATTGAAATGAAATTGTACACTGACTTAAACTAATGACCACATAAAAATGAAGCGTATATCTACGAAGTGTATAATATTACAATTAGATAGATTTACAGTTAAGTTAGTTGAAACAATTGGCATAAGAAATCTCCAATAAAAACATCTCCAATAGGAAAATTCCAATAGAAAAAATCTCCTAAGAGCAATTTAAAAGTTATTGGCGAATTTAAAATGATATTCTATCCCAATTGAATCTTCATAAAATATAGATTTACTATAGAAAAAACATGACAAGAACGACTGGTGATTAAATTGATAACATTTGAAAGGTTACTGGAATCATACAAACCACTTATCGCCATTCCAGTGGTGATCACCATCATTGCCCTGTTATTAATAGCCACTATGGGCCTTAATCAGGGTATTGAGCTTAAAGGTGGGACTGTGGCAGTTATACAACTGGATAAATCTGTTAGTCAGAACGAACTTCAATCAATTATCAGTGCTGGGCTGCCGAATCAGACCGTAGAGGTTAAATCTATTACCAACAATCAGGCCACTGTGGATATTGTGGGTGACACTGATGTGGTTAAATTATCCTCCACATTAAATGGAACTGGAACAATAACGAGCTATAAATCAGTGGGTGCGGTTTTAAGTCAACAAGCAATGACACAAATCTATTATGCTCTGGCTTTTGCTTTCATCTTCATGAGCATAACTGTGTTCATTATTTTCCGTGATGTCGTACCCAGCCTGGCAGTTATTTTCGCTGCTCTTTCGGACATTATAATTGCAGTTGGTGGAATGAGCCTGTTTGGCATACCACTCTCAATTGCTTCTGTGGGAGCACTGTTAATGCTTATTGGTTACAGTGTAGACACCGACATACTCCTCACCACCAGAATACTTAAAAGGAAAGAGGGTACGGTGACTCAAAGGGCAATTGAAGCAATGAAGACAGGATTGACCATGGCTGCAGCAGCCATTGGTTCCATGGTAGCACTGTATCTGGTGGTTGTCTTCATGATACCAGCTGCCCAGACACTGGCAGATATTGCAGCAGTCCTAATCATTGGATTGATAGCCGATATCATGGCTACCTGGCTTATGAACCTTGGAATACTCAGATGGTACGTGGAGGCACGCAAATGAAGCTCAATGAATTCCTCAAAGATAAACGAGTGCTACTTCTGATAGTTCTGGTTATTGCCAGCATAGGTGCAATCTCCGTTTTAGGCATACAGCAAGGTTTAGACTTAAAAGGTGGATCAACAATACAGCTTCAGCTGGATCAACCAGTGGACACTGCAACCATGAACACAGTTACATCGGTTCTGGATAAGCGGTTGAACATTTTCGGGGTTAAAGACGTTAAAGTGTACCCCAGTGGAAACCAGAATGTTATAGTGGAAATAGCAGGGGTCCAACCAGATGATGTGGCCAAGATCGTTGGAAGTAACGGTAAATTCGAGGCCAAAATCAACAACCAGACTGCCCTGGTGGGATCAGACATCACCCAGGTGAAAACTTATCAGGTTACCGGAACTGAATGGCAGGTTCCATTCACCGTTTCATTGGATGGTGCCAACAGATTTGCACAGGTTGCTAAAGGTCAGGCCGGAGTTCCAGTGGATATGTACCTTGATGATGAATTGATTACCTCTCCAGAGGTTTCTGCTGAACTGGCCAATGGTCAACCATCAACAGATGTTCAGATCAGTGGAACTGAATCCACCAAGGAAGAGGCACAGACCCAGGCCAAAAGTATTCACACCCTCTTACAGTCCGGTGCATTACCCGTTAAAGTTAAAATTGTAGGAGTTAGCAGCGTATCAGCAGAATTAGGTTCACAATTTGTAAACGGTGCCCTTATAGCTGGAGTATTAGCCCTTCTGGTTATTTCAGCCATAATAATCATACGCTACCGTAACCCCATACTGGTCATTCCCATCATGTTAACCAGTATAGCTGAACTTATCCTGATACTGGGAGCTGCGGCGGTGATTCACTGGAACATTGACCTGGCTGCCATTGCCGGTATACTGGCTGCCATTGGTACAGGGGTGGATGACCAGATCATCATCACTGATGAGGTGCTCAAGGGATTCAGTGAGAAGAAAAAGATCTCTGGTGTGCGTAAACAGATAAAAAGCGCATTCTTCATCATATTTGCTGCTGCAGGAACATTGATCGCTGCCATGCTACCACTGTTCTATATCGGGTTCAGCAGAGGAGCATCAGGAATAGGTGTGCTTTCTGGATTTGCTTTCACCACGGTTCTGGGAGTTCTCATTGGAATATTCATCACCAGACCAGTGTACGCCAAATTCATTGAAATGATGCTGGATCCAAAAGGGTAGGCACGATGAATACAAAAAAGGAACTAACTTAATGGATACAAAATAGGAATTAACACGTTCCTATTTTCCACTCTTTTTTTAAAAAAAATTGCATACTTCTTTTTATTCTCGCATATTTTCCCTGCATAATCTCCATATTCTCCCATAATTATCAGGAAGATAGTCTAAGGGATAATCTTATAAAATATTATCAGAATATATTTCTCCTAGAAAAAAGAAAGGATAAAACATGAAAACTCCCCGGGAATTAAAGGTAAAACCAATTAAAAATGGAACAGTAATTGACCATATCAGTGCTAACAAAGCCCTTAGAGTCCTTAAAATACTGGGATTACCCAGTCCTAAAATAGCGGTGACTCTGGCCATGAATGTGCAGTCCAGTCAAATGGGAAACAAAGACATAGTCAAGATCGAAGGTAGGGAACTGGCATCAAGGGAAGTGGATGAAATCGCACTCATTGCACCTAATGCCACTATAAACATTATTCGAGATTATGAAATAGTTGGAAAAGGAAAAGTAAATCTTTTAGATGAAATTAACAATATTCTAACCTGTTCCAATCCGAACTGCATCACCAACACCGATGAACCAGTAACCACCCGTTTCACCGTACTGCAGAAGGAACCAATGATACTCCGCTGCCATTACTGTGAACGGATCATGGATCAGGCCGAAGTGGAAGCCCAGTTTAGAGTGTTTTAGGTTTTTTGATATTTATTTATTAAATTTTAAGAATTAACTATTTTCAAATTTTATTTTAAGACTAAACTATTTTTAAGAATTTATTATTAAGATTATAACATTATTAAGAATTTATTTTCATAAAATTTTCATTTTATTTTGTAAACAAGTTGTTAATTTTCAATCCAGATTTCGAATCCTATCAATCCTATAAGTTCCTTTTTTCCATGAAGTTTTTTAGAAAAAAATTAATTGGATTAATGAATAAAAGGAAATCAATAGTTAAAAAGAAACAACAGTTAATTTAATTTTAGAGGGGTGAATGGTTAAATGAGTTATAAAGAACAGGCAGATGTTTTTAAAAATGTCTTCAAATTAAAATATGAACCTATGGCTATTTCTTTTACAAATGAGGAAATTTCAAGTGGGAGATATGAAAAAACATCAATTTGTAAGGCAATGAAACTTGTAAGCCAGGGAGAAAGTTTCATCATTGACCAGAATGTTTCCACATGTCCCGGTGGTAGTCAGTACTGTGGTTTTATCGAGCCCCACACTGGAAAGAAAAAACGAAGTTTACAGAACTTTCTCACCAAGGGGGAAAAACTTACAAGCTCCATAGTTTCTTTTGAAAGAATGAGAACCCTAACATCACCACCTGCCACTGATTTAGCAGATAGGATTGTATTATGTCCTCTGGATAAGGCTGAAATACGTCCAGATATGATTTTATTTTTATGTAATGCCGAACAGGCATGTCGCCTTATAACACTCGACACATACTGGGATGGTAAATCACCGGAACAACAAATTATAGGTGCATTATGTCATTCCGCAATAGTTTACACCATAATCAGTGGAAATACAAATATGAGTGTGGGGGATTGGACTGCTAGAAGCCATCAAGGGTTTGAAGCAGATGTTATCTTCCTATCAGTACCCTATGAACGAATACACAACTTAATAGCAGCCATACCTCATTGTTCTGCAGGAGACGCTGAAGTACATATACCGGAGGAATTCCAATCAGATTAAATCTTTATTTTTTATTCTTAACAAAAAAATTCGTATCCTACTAAAAAAATCCTACTAAAAAAATCCTGGAAAAAAATTATATCAATAAAATAGTTTATTCCAAAATACTTCCTAAAAAAATCATTTTTGTTCTAAAATTGTTCTAAATCTAATTTGTTCTAAAAAATTCTTAAAAAATTCAACAAAGGGGGAAGTTTTTAATGGTTTTAAAACGTGATACTGTGAATGTAAACACATCCCAGAGAGTGGAAATCCATGATATAACCCAGGATGTGGAGGCTGTCCTTAAAAATAGTGGTATCAGTGAGGGACTTTTGAATGTTTACAGCCACCATTCCACTTCAGGTGTGGTTATTAACGAAAATGAATCGGGCCTGGTGAAAGACTTTCAGCTAGCCCTTCAAAAATTGGTTCCAGAGGGTGCAGGTTACCAGCACGACCGTATTGATAATAATGCCGACAGTCATATCAGGGGATTCCTTTTAGGGGGAAGTGAGACCATTCCTGTTGAAGATGGTCGATTGATGCTGGGAACCTGGCAGAGTATTTTCTTTGTGGAACTGGATGGTCCACGGCAGAGGAAATTAACAGTTACAGTGATGGGAGAATAAAAAAAATATCAGTTAAACCAATGGTTAACCAATTTATGGGTTAAACCAATAATTAACTGATCACGGAAAATTTTATTCAAGAGTTTAAACTTATTCCGGTGTTTAACTATTCCATAAGATAAACTTTTTCTAGATAACTTATTCCGGTGTTTAAACTTATTTAAGAGTTTTAAACTCTACTTCCACTGCCACCACTGGATATTCCAGTTCAAAGTTCCGTATGACTTCAGGGTTCACTTCACCGAAGAATCCTTCAACACATACTTCAGATGATTCTTTTTTCACTCCTTTTAGTCGGGCACATCGGCCCTGGATGAAGCTGGGATGGTCCAGGTCTTCAATCTCCATTTCCAGTCCCAGGTTACTTATCAGTGCATCACTGGTTGATTTGATCTCGGTGAAGTTGGCCTGGGAGTGGGTGATCATTGCTGCCATCTTTTTAACACCCCTGGTTTTAGTTTCCTTTTCTGAATCCAGGAAGACAGTATCTCCAACTTCAAAGATTCTCTGTGGAAGTTCTTCGTGTTTGTTATCTTCTAAAAATTCCAGTAAACCATTGAGAAGGCTCTGGCGGATCATGGTCCTGTCCTGGCTTATGGGCTGGGCTACTTCCACCCGTTCAGTCTCTGGGAGTTTCATTTTATGGTAATGGTTCTCCTCGTTGGTTAACATGAGACTCATAACCTCAGCAAAGCCCAAACCATTCATGATCTCCCTGACATTCTGATCAAAGTCCATGTAAGGATCTTCCCTGGCCACAGTGGCCACCCTGGGTATTTCAGGTTCTATTTTCCGGAAACAATAGCCAATTGCAACGTTTTCGATTATATCCACTTCGTGGAGGATGTCTGCACGGTAAGGGGGGATCAGTACTTTTACTGTGTCCTCATCAACAACTGTAGCATCGAATCGTACCTTTCTCAGGGATTCTGCCACCACTTCGGCTGTGAGTGGAATTCCAATCAACTTAACTGCATTTTTCACACTAACAGTGCGTTCTTTTGGGGTTAAATCAGGTAATATCAGTGTTTCATCTTGATAGATGTTTTCCATGGTCTTTATGGTGGCCCCTGACTCTGCAAAGCTGGTGGCAATTATATTAAGGGTTCGCTCCACTGCCTGCTGGTCAGTGCCGGTGACATCCACAAAGAGGTTCTTGGTGTCAGTGGTGAGTTTAGTTAACTCTCCGTTGATGATTGGTGGCATGGAAAGAATGTTACCTTCTGAGTCCATCAGTAGAGGGAACCGGTCATATTTTTCTATCAGGTGGGCGTATGATTTTCCTTTCTTATGTTCGGTTAAAATTTCCCTGAGGGTCATCTCTTCATCCATTTCCAGGGGTACGAAGGATGTTTCATCAGGCTTCGCTGCCAGGTAGCGGAAGGGTCCCTTCAATACGTCCAGGTTGTGGATTCCGATTGCCACTTTTTTACGGTCCCGTCCTATTACCCAGTGCAGGTCTTCCTGGAAGTCCATTATCTGAGGGAGTTTGTCCTCGGTTAAATTGACATTTAATAGCAGGCAGCAGGCAGTGTAAGGTCGGATACCTTCAAGTCCAGGGTCTATGGTTATACTGGTGCCTGATGGTTCCAGCGGGTACTCTGGTATTCCTTTTTCTATTTCCAGGAATCCCTTAAGTGCCCGGGCCACCCCTTCCACACTCAGGTAGTCCGGTCGGTTGGGGAAAAACTCCACTTTAACCCCTTCATCATCGTAACCCTCAATATCACTCCCGATCATGGGGAGAAGATCGATTAGTTTATCCCTGTCTATGGATCGGTTTAACAATTCTTCCAGGTCAGTGTAAGTAAATTCTATAACAGGCATAACTTTTTCCTCTTATCTTTTTTTATGTGACTTTTTTAAGTATAAATTACGATTTAAATTTAATTTCACGTTCTTATTGTAATTTAAGATTAGTTTTCAATTTCAAATTATAATTTGAGATTAATTTTTCGGTTTAAAATATGATTTGAGCTTAACTAAAACTGATAAATCATTATTAGTGAATTTATAAGTAATTTATACTATTTATTGTAGGTTAAATTAAAACTGTGGATCAAATCACATGTTCATATACCCAGGAGCATGATGAAGAACAGTGATTCCACAGTGAAGTGAAGTGCACGGTGCTGTAACCAGGTCATCTCCAGTCCAGCTGCTTCGTGGTAAAGGTCAATGACCAGGTGAATTAACGCTGCCAGTAATCCTATTTCCAGGGAGAAAAATAGTAAAGATAACAGTACGAAGTGGAAGATGGCCTCCAGAACTTCGTGAAACATCCACATTCGGATGGTGGAACCCACTATTTTCTGAATCATTCCTGCCAGTAAGACGTAAAAATCAAAGAACACTTTCCAGAAGATCTGACTGTGCACTTCATCACTTATAGCCAGGATAACTGCAATGTAAAACCACAACATTTCCATAATTCGTTCACCGGTATTTTCCACTTATTAAATACGATAACTTATTTTTCCAATTTTTTAATTATCCAATATATTGAATTTTTTAATTATATATTGTATATCCAACGTAATTTTATATCATGTAGCTATAATATAAGCTATAAATTAAATGCTATAAATTAAATTATATCCATTGAATAAAAATTATATTCCTTAGTTAAAAATATATCCATTAGTTTAATAAACTATAGAAATACTTAACTTGAAGGCATATATATTAATTTGTATTAATTTAGCTATTAATTTGGCTGATTTTAGAGTTTACAAATGAGTTATCATTAATAGGAGACCTAAGATGAATAAAGTTGAGGTTCCCAAGGACTACAATCACGAGAATGAAATAAACTGGCAGGCTACCTGGCAGAAAATGAAGCTGTACCAGTTCAACCAGGATGAAAAACGTCCCCGCTACATAATAGACACACCACCACCATACCCTACTGGATCCATCCACATAGGACACGTTCTAAACTGGTTATACATGGATTTATTAGCCCGATGGAAACGTATGCAGGGATATTCAGTGTTGTTCCCCCAGGGATGGGACTGCCATGGACTGCCCACAGAGGTTAAAGTTGAAGAAACTCACGGCATTAAAAAGAACGACGTGCCAAGGGAAGAGTTCCGACAGATGTGCATTGAACTCACCAAAGGGAACATCCATGGTATGAAAACCCAGATGCAACGAATGGGATACTCCCAGGACTGGGAACGAGAATTCGTAACCATGACCCCTGAGTACAAGGAGAAGACCCAGCTCAGTTTCCTGAAAATGTACCACGAGGGCCTCATCTACAGGGCAGTGCACCCGGTGAACTGGTGCCCCCGCTGTGAAACCGCCATCGCTTTTGCCGAAGTTGAGTACACAGAAAACGAAACCTTCCTCAACTACCTTGAATTTCCTTCAAGCACCGAAGAATCTGGTGTGCCCATCGCCACCACCCGGCCAGAATTACTGGCAGCATGTGTGGCAGTGGTGGTACATCCAGAAGATGAACGCTACCAGCACCTCACCGGTAAGAAGGTTAAGGTACCACTGTTTGACCGGGAAGTGGAGATCATCACTGATGAAGAGGTGGACCCAGAATTCGGTACCGGAGCAGTTATGATCTGTACCTTCGGGGATAAAACCGATGTAATGTGGGTTAACCGTTACAACCTGGACATCATCGAGGCCATAAATGAACAGGGAATAATGCAGGATGTTTGTGGTAAATACGCAGGACTCACGCTCGCAGAATGTAAAGAAACAATAGTGGAAGACCTGGATAAGGAAGGGTTCCTCACCCGTAAAGAGAAAGTGGACCAGAATGTGGGACAGTGCTGGAGATGCAAAACACCCATAGAGATCCTGGTAAAAAAACAGTGGTTCGTGGCAGTTAAAGAGTTAAACTCCAGGGTGGAGGAAGCTGCGGAGAACATGAACTGGATGCCAGAGCACATGAAAACCCGTCTTTTAAACTGGACCGGTAACATGGACTGGGACTGGTGCATAAGCAGGCAGAGGATATTCGCCACACCAATACCAGTATGGTACTGTAAGAGCTGTGGAGAGGTCATGCTACCCTCTGAAGAGGAAGTACCAATAGACCCCACCCAGACACAACCTTCAAAGCCCTGCAAGTGTGGAAGTACTGAATTCATCCCAGAGGAGGATGTTCTGGACACCTGGATGGACAGTTCCATCACTCCACTGGTGATTGCTGGCTGGCCATCCCCAGAATATAAGGACCTGTTCCCTGCCACCATCCGCCAGCAGGGACACGACATCATACGTACCTGGGCATTTTACACCATCCTCCGAACCTTAGCCCTCACTGGAGAAGCACCCTTCAAGAATGTGGTGGTAAATGGTATGGTCTTCGGTGAAGATGGGCATAAAATGAGTAAATCTCTTGGTAACGTCATTGCCCCCGAGGATGTGGTGACAGAGTACGGTGCCGATGCCCTGCGCCTTTGGGCTGCCAACAGTGTACCAGGATCAGATGTGCCCTTCGCCTGGAAGGATGTTCAGCACGGATACAAATTCCTGAGGAAATTCTGGAATGCCTTCCGATTCGTGAACATGCACCTGGAAGGTTACAGTGAAGACACTGCAAAGATGGAAGATATTAAAACCACCCTTAAGCCACTGGATAAGTGGATACTCTCTGGTTTAAACCAGCTGGTAGGGGAAGTTACCCAGGCCATGGAAGAGTACAACTTTGCCCAAGCCCGTAACAGTATCCAGGCCTACGTGTGGCATGACTTCTGTGACGATTACATTGAGGCAGTTAAGTACCGACTTTACACAGATGATGAGGGCGACTCAAAACAAGCCGCACTTTACACCCTGAACACAGTTATTAAAACCTCTTTAAAACTTCTGGCCCCTTTCACCCCCCACTTCACTGAGGAGATCCATTACTACCTGGAATATGGCAGTAGTGAAGAAGAGGAAATGGGATTGAAGGAGAATGATTTGAAGGAAATTGAGTTGAATGATGATTTAAAATACCAAACTAAGGGATTCAAGAGTATTCATCAGGAAAAATGGCCAGAAGTAGTGGAAGAACTGCTTGATCCTGCAGCGGATGAACTGGGTCAGTTGGGAGCAGAAGTTATTGGTGAGTTAAGAAGGTTTAAAGCCAGCAAGAAAATGCCCCTTAACACCCCACTGAAGGGTGCAACCATCCACACCAGTTCCCAGGCAATCTACAAACAGGTTTCAACACTCAAGGAAGATATCCAGGGCACGATGCGTGTTAAAGAGTTAGCAGTAACCACGGATAAACCCGACGTGCGGGAGATAGTGGTGGAAGTTACTCCCCGTATGGATAAGATTGGACCGGAGTTCAAGGGACAGGCCCCAGTTATTGTGAAATACCTAAAATCCAGTGAACCACAGGAAATAGCCAAAAACATGGAAAAGGATGGTTTCATTGATATTGAAGGATCCCAGATCACTGCAGACCATATTTCCACCACCAAAGAACTGGTAGGTCGCACCGGGGAGAAAGTTGAGTTAATCCTGATGGAAGAACTGGACCTGGTCATAGAACTGGTGATCTGAGGAATCAACTGAAGATACTAAGCACTAAAATTAGGTACTAAAACTAGGTACTAAAACTAGGTACTAAAACTAGGTACTAAAACTAGGTACTAAAACTAGGTACTAAAACTAGGTACTAAAAATAGGTACTAAAAATAGGTACTAAAAATAGGTACTAAAGAAATTAGGTGATAAAGGTGGAATTAAAGGTAGAAAAGGCCAGCAAAATAAAAGGAGTGGTTAAAGCTCCACCATCCAAAAGTTACACTCACCGTGCTTTATTAGTGGCATGTCTGGCTGAAGGAGAATCTTGCTTAAGAGATCCCCTCTACTCTGCAGATACCCTGGCCACCTTGGAAGCCTGCCAGGCCATGGGATGCGAAATTGAAATTCAAGATGACCTGTGCACTGTTACGGGAACAGGAGGAGACCTTAAAACACCCCAAAATGTTTTGGACCTTAAAAATAGTGGCACAACCCTCCGTTTTCTCACCACCATGGCCAGCTTGGCCCCAGGATGTACCGTGCTCACTGGTGATGATTCCCTGCGCGGGCGACCCATGCAGGACCTCCTGAACTCCCTGAAGACACTGGGAGTGAAAGCCTATTCCACCCAAGAAAATGGATTACCACCCATGGTTATAAAAAATGGATTTTATGGAGGAAAAACCCAGATTAAGGGTGATGTGAGTTCACAATACATCTCCTCAATCCTCCTTTCAGCACCTTACGCCCAGAACTCGGTGGACCTCTCGGTAGTGGGAGAATTTAAGAGCAAACCCTACGTGGAGATGACCCTGGATATCATGGAAAAGTTCGGGGTGCACTGCCAGCAGGACCCCGGAAACAAGTTCCACCTTGATAAACAAACATACAACGCCAGGGATTACACCATTGAAGGAGATTACTCCTCAGCATCATACCTTTTAAGTGCTGCTGCAATACTGGATGGAGAAGTAACTGTTCAAAACCTCTTCTCTGAATCCAAGCAGGGCGATAAGATAATACTGGATATTCTCCAAGAAATGGGAGCCAGAATCATTATTAAGGAAGACCAGGTTACAGTGAAAGGAACATTATCATCCAGTGATAAACCATTATCCAACAATGAGTCATTAACCAGTGACAAAATATTATCCAATGCTGAGTCATTATCCAGTGATAAACTATCATCCAATGCTAAGTTATCATCCAGTGATGATCAGACAAAAACCACTAAATCAACCTGTGATCTTAATGGAATAAATGTTAACCTGGAAAATTCACCGGATCTCCTGCCTACAGTAGCTGCCCTGGCTGCAGTGGCCCAGGGAACATCACATATAACCGGAGTGGAACACGCCCGGTTTAAGGAAACTGACCGTGTGCATACCATGGCCCTTGAATTAACCAAACTGGGAGTAGATGTGACTGAAGAGCAGGATGGTCTCATTATTAAGGGAGGAGCACATGGTGGTGTGGTCAAAAGCCACGATGATCATCGTCTGGTTATGGCCCTCACACTGGTAGGACTCCTTACTGGAGGAGTGCACATCAAAGGTGCAGCTGCTCACAGAGTATCTTTCCCCAACTTCCCCCAGGTAATGGAAGGTTTGGGATGCCCCATCAAAATCATCTAAAACCGTTACTCTTTTTCAATTTTTAAAATAGAAATTACCAGTGCATAAGATAGGAATAACCAGAGTAGATAATGGAATAGTTTATTAAAAGATACTTATTAAATAAGATAATAGAATGATACGTGTAAGGGATAGGTATTATGCACTGATAAATGAAAAAGATTTTGAATATTCATGCAAACTGGAAATATTTTTTGCAGGCGGTTAAAATGAAACACAACAAGGAAACCAAAATCGTGGTTCTGGGCACCTATAACTCTGGGAAAACCACTACTTTAGAACATATCTGTAACAACAGGGCCAAAGTTGAATACAATGGAACCACCACTGCTCTGGACTATGGTAACACCATGATAAATGGTGAAAAAGTGCACTTCTTCGGAACCCCTGGTCAGGAACGCTTCCGCTTCATGCGCAGGATCCTCTCAGAGGGTTTAGACGGAGCAATATTAGTAGTGGACAACAGTAACGGGATCACATCCACTGATCAGGAAATACTCGAACGTTTGAACGGTTTCCAGGTTCCTTACGTTGTTTTCGCCAATAAACAGGACCTAAAACCAGGTAATTTGGAGATAGATTCTGAAGCCCCTGTAATTCCCACCATTGCCCAGGAAGGAGAGGGAATAATGGAAGGAGTAGAAACTCTTCTAGAACTGGTTAAATCCAATAAATAATTATTTTGTCAATTTACCCATTAAAAAAAATCTATTTATTCTAATATCATCATTAACAATTGTTAAACACCAGAAGGGAACCATTTATGGATTTAGATGAACGTGTGGATTTAATTATGGAACGTCTTCAGCAGCAGTATGATCTACGGGTGTTTGAAGATGGAGACCCTTACCGGGTCCTGATCAGGACCATATTATCCCAGAGAACACGGGATGATAATACAGACCGGGCCTCGGCACAACTTTTTTCCAAATACCACACCATTAATGAGATTGCTGAGGCAGATCCAACTCTCCTGGAGCCACTGATCCGTCCAGCAGGTTTCTACCATGTTAAGGCCCAGCGTATTGTGGAAGTTTCCCGCAAGCTCCTTGATAAATTCAAAGGTCAGGTCCCGGATGATATGAAAAACCTCCTGGAATTACCCGGTGTGGGGCGCAAAACAGCCAACTGCGTGCTGGTTTACGGTTTCCAAATACCAGCAATTCCAGTGGATGTGCACGTACACCGTATAAGTAACAGACTGGGCCTGGTTAACACCAAAACCCCTGAAGAAACTGAAGCAGAACTTGAAAAAATAGTTCCCAGGGAGTACTGGATTGAATTAAATGATTTGATGGTCCAGTTCGGACAGACCATCTGCCGACCCCAGTCTCCTAGACACGAGGAATGTCCCCTACAGGAACTGTGTGACTATTACCAGGAACTGGAAGAACAGGATGAATAAATAAAGGGAGGAATAAGAGGAATTGATGAAGGAGAATAAGGAGAGAAATGATGAGGAGAATTAATAAGGGGAATTGAAAAAGGGAAGGAATAAAGGGAATTGATAAAAAATGATAAATGATAAGATACAAGAATTGATAAGATACAAGAATAAATTAAATGTACTAAAGGAATAATAAAATAAGAAAATTTAATCACCCATAGTCGAATTAAACATCAATACTATTTTAAATAAAGAATTAAAGTCAATTTAACCATACAATTTTTAAAATAACCCCCAATTAAGTGGAAGATAAGCTAAAATTCATATTATTAATTTTAAATGGGATTTACATGGGTAAAATGTAATTTATTTAGTACTTACCCATAAAAATATTAGTGAATATTAACATTTTTATATGACCATTATAAATTAGGATACAGTATTTAGAATACAAATATCTGTAAATACAAGTATTTTGTATTCATAAGTAATTTGTAATAATAACAAAAAAAATCGGGGGCAGTTAATATTAATGTTAATTATCTTGATATCTATTCCGAAACAAAAGACCTCATGCGATACACATCCAGTTCTTCAGTTAGAGTTACTATTTTAATCTGTCTCAGTGAAGGTCTCCAAAACATGAGCGAACTGAAAAAAAAGACTGGAATCAGCAGTTCCACTTTATCCCATAACCTCAGTGAACTGGAAAAAAGGAAAATAACCACCAAGAAAGAAGAAAAATACGCCTTGACTTCACTTGGTACTATCATTACCACCAACCTCATTGAAAACATAAAAACCAATGCTGCTATTAGTAAATTTCAGAAACTGTGGATTAAACATGACCTGAGCTGCATTCCCCCGGAATTAATAAAGAATATAGGGGATCTCCACAACTCCATACTGATTGAATCAGAGTCTGAGGAAATTTTCAAACCACATGAAACTTACCAGAAGATAATATCGGGAGCAGAATATATTAAAGGTGTTTCACCTATTTTCCGTTTCGATTACATTGATATTTACAAAAAATTAGTAATTGAGCATGGTATAAATGTAGAACTCATCCTGACCCAGGATATAGTCGACCAGACCATGGAAGGTATTGATAGTGAGAATTTAGAGTACCTCCGGAATTTTATGTCGCAGGATAAGGTCAAATTCTGGGTTATACCCGATGTGAAAATTGCGTTCACTGTTACCAATAAATATTTATCACTGGGTTTATTCCATGAAAATGGAAATTATGATAACACCAGAGATCTGATAAGTGATGATCATGGCGCAGTTACCTGGGGTAACCAGCTATTTGAATATTATAGGGACCAGGCTCAGAAACTCGAACTTTGAATTTTTCAAACGTTTTTTTCGAATAAAACGTTTCTTTGTAATATTAACATCGAGCTCAGTTTTTATAGCCCTCAATGGCTGTTTAAAAACTTTTTTTCTTTTTATTTATACGATAATCCCCCATCTTATTCTCTAATACTGTCTACTTTTCTGGTGATCTACTCAGTTTACAGTATAAACAAGATAACTGACACCGAAGAAGACCAGCTAAATACACCGGAACGATCAGACCTCATCTCCGGCCATGAAAAACTGTTCAAATGCACCACTGTTTCAGCCTATGCCCTGGCGGTGATTATAGGATTACTGTATGGATGGCAGGTACTTTTAATACTCCTTTTCCCATTACTGGCTGGAGTAATATACAGTGTAAAACTTACCCCCAGAATTCCCAGGCTAAAGGACATCTTTGCAGTTAAAAGTCTGGTTGTTGCCCTGAGCTGGACTGTGGGTAACACATTCCTCCCCATAGTAGGTTATAATATCAATATACTGGTTATGCTGCTGATATTTTATTTATTCTTCATAAAAAGTTTCATTAACACCGTACTCTTTGATATAATGGACGTGGAGGGAGATAGGGAAACTGGAACTCGGACCATACCTGTGGTTGTGGGTAAATTACACACCATAAAACTTCTCCTGGTTCTCAATTCCACGCTGTTAATCCTGGTCCACATTTCCATGGTCTATGGATTATTTGAGATAGTGGTGATCATCCCCTTAATATTCTGCATAATCTATGGCTACAGCTATATACTGTATTTTTCACGTAACCAAAACCGCCTACAAATGGATATCCTGGTGGATGGTGAGTGGATCTGATAGTATTCATCAGTTTTCTGCAGATTAAAATATAGCAAAGGTTAGAAATTAGTTAAGCAGTGTTTTATAACTAAAAAAAACTATTTTTATAACTAAAAGAAGTATTTCAATAGCTGAAAAATTATTTTATCACTAAAAAAATATTTAATAAACTGTTTAATTAAAAAGGGGTAAGAAATAAAAAAATCCCCTAAAAATAGGGGCGATTATGCTGCTTTTAAGCCGGCAACTTTTCCTGCAAAGCTCTGCAGGACCTTTTTGGATAGTCCTTCCACGAATTTTAGACTACCGGCACATTCATGGCCACCACCATCAATACCTGCTTCTGGAATTTCACCTAGAAGCTCCTGGATTATGGTATTGAGGTTGAATCCAAATATCTCGTTAACTGCATCGGTGGCCCTTATAACTCCAAAGTCAGGTCCGTAGGCCAGGGTGATAATTGGTGTTTCCTCACCGTACTTCTGGACCATGGAGTCATGCACGAAGCCACAGGTCTTTCCCGGGGCAGGGTAGGTGAATTTATGGGCGAACTTCTCCACATCCAGGACACTGAAGATGATTCCATTGGGGAAGGTCTGGGTTTTGAGGTTGGGCAGGGCTGCTGCCAGTTGCCATTCCACACGCCTTTGTGACTCTTTGTAGAGCGCATCCACCAGTTTTGTGTGTTTTTCCCTGTTACCCAGTCCCAGTATAGTGTCCATAATTCCCCGGCCATTCATGAAGCGCAGGAAAAATGCTTCAAAGTCTATAGCAGTGGCAATCCTGTCCAGGTCTTCCAGGTCGTATCCTTTTTCCTTTGCCAGATCAATGTACCACTGTGCTTCTGGTGAGCGGGCATGGTCACCCACTGCTGCAATACCCGGCAGGTGCAGGAGCCGGTCTTTTACATCAGGGTTGATCATCTGGGCCAGTTCCACTGCCAGGGCACCGGCTGTGACCTGGCTGTCTCCCCCTTCCAGGTAGGGGTTCACATGGACATCCACGTATTCATCCACTGCCACTCGGCCATCGGTAACTTCTCCAGGGTAGTGGTGGTCCACCACCACCACTTCTATGTCGTATATTTTAACCTTTAAAAGGGCCAGGATATCTTCCTCGGTGGAACCGTTGTCTAACAGTACCAGGAGGGGTAGTTTCTGTCCGTGGCGTTCCAGATCTTCCAGGGCAAAGCTTAAATCCTTCACCACGTCTTCTATTTCATAGAATGGTGCTTTACTGGGTGACCTACGGAAGTAGTGCCATTCTGCATCGTTGGATGGGTTGATCTCCTGGAGGAGTGGTATGACTGCTTTTTCCACTGCCACACCTGCACAGATCCCATCAGCATCTGCATGGTGACGTACCAGGATGCTGCGCCCGTCCATGACTGCCCTTCTTATGGCTTTAGCTGCTTTAACCAGTCTCGGTCTTAATTTCTGGATTATAGGTGCTTCCTGAATTAACTCGGTATTTTCAGGTTCGGCACGTTTATCCAGTGCTTCATCAATGCGTTGCCTGGCTTCAGTTGCTTCTGATCCATGGAGGCGTTCGATACTCTCGGATTCTATCTGGATCTTACCCCCGTGGAGGGAGACCTCACCCAGGACTTCCACCATGTTATCTATGTTGATGTTGGGGTAGACCCTTACTCCTGGTTCATCAAAGGCTGCTGCCCATGTGATACCGGTTTCATCGGAGATTGTGAAGATGGTGGGACCACTGGTCTGCTGGATCTGCACCACTTCCCCTACCAGAGATACATTTCTTCCCTTAATTTTGGGATTTAGATCTGCAATCTTGGTGCGTGGCATCTGTTTTTTGAGTTTCACCAGTTCGTAGGTTCCCTTGATGGCAGCCGGGGCCAGGTCCACTTCTCCCCTGCGGGGTTTGATCTCGATGATCTGGACTATTAATTCATCACCCACACTGTATGGTGGGTTTCTCAGACGCAGAAGCCCGTAAAGTTTTTTAGATAGGCTTACAAATACACCGTAGTCTTCTACCCTGGTGATTTTTCCCTTGTAGTGTTCTCCCACTTCCAGGTCGCTCATTTCTGAGGCAGGGTGCAGTATGTAGACCAGGGATTTGTCCTGACAGTCATCGCAATAGTCTCCTTTTTCTATATGTTTACCGCATTTGATGCACAGGTTGATTTCTCCTTTTCCTGAACATTCAGAGCATTCCTCGGTGACTTCAACTTCTCCTTTACCACTGCAGACACTGCAGGGTACTTCCTGTTCTTCGTCCAGTTGGAAGCGTTCTCTTGCTCCTCCGGACAGGCCTTTTAGATGGCCTTTTATATCTACTTCACCGGAGACTCCGGTACCATGGCAAGCTTCGCAAACTTTATAGCTTACAACCTTGCGTCCTTTTCCTTTACACAATGAACATGTTTTCTTCATGAGTATTAACCTCAAAAAATAGATTATTTAATTGATTCTCGCAAAATATGATTCTAATTTCGTACTTAATAATTAAAGTAATTATAATTAATTAGATTTTAGTATTCCTAGTATTTTTTAGTATTTCCTAATATTTTTCTTAATATTCAAGTAGTTTCTTTTCATCCTATTATTTACAATCTATCAAATTCATTATTATATTCTAAAATTCCCATCACTGATTTATGATTTGAACTTGGTTGGATTCTGCTGTACTATATCCTCCCTCTGTTTCTGGTATTCCAGGGAGGTGTCCATGTATCCATTGGCCAGATCAACGTGTGTATTACCAGTTCTGGTGTCATTCCTGGAGAACAGTGGTATTGCTACCTTCAGCTCATTGGTGGCATTGATCTTGGCATCCAATTCCTGGAGGGTTATCTGCAGGTAGTTGATGTAAACCTGGTCCTGGAGGTTTTTGGCATATATTAATGCCTCCTGGGTGGATGATCGTGCCAGGTTAAAATCAGATGATGCGTTATTCACCTGTGACTGTGCTGTTTCGTACTGGTAGTTGTTGGTGCTGGTAGCGGCCTGGTTGAAGTAAGCATCCCCAGAGATGATGTGATCGTTAATAGTATCAGTTAATTGCTCTATCTGGGCCACCTGAGTGTCTAAACATCCAGATAAGGAAACAGTTACCATTACCAATGCAAAGATAAGAATTATTTTACGCATAACACACCTGCATTATTTAAATTTATTTACACCACAAATTTACTTATAAACTCCATGAAATTTAATTATAAATCTATTATGTATGGATTACTTGAAATATTTGACTGTTAAAAGTTTGAATATCCCATTAGAATATAATTTTGTAATGTCTTATAGATTAGTTGGAATATAACTTAAGTATCCCATAATTAGCTGTGATGTATCTTAAATATCCCATAATTAGTTTTTATATATCTTAAATATCCCATCGGATAGTTGAGATAATTTTGAATATGAGACAATCAATGGGAATATGATTTAAACATTCTCTAAATTAACTGGAATATAAATTGAATAGTACTGAATTCCTTATTAATAGTTTTGAATTATGAATTGGAATAAATGATTTGAATTAATGGTAAATATAAAAAAATGGAAAAAATGAGTAAATGGTTATTATTCCACAGTTATGATTTCCATAATCCGTGGATATTGCAGTAACTCCGGGCTTTAAGACCGGTTTCTAGATCTACTGGGAATTCTGCCTCGGGCTGGTCACCTGGCTTTAAAAATTGTATGAATACCTGGTTGGCTGTGGCCAGTTCCACCCATTCTATGTGGTGATTTTCCTCCATGGGGTGAGGTACTTCTCCCACTTTAACCTTAACCCCCACATCTGATTTTTCAATCACTGGTCGGTGTTTTATGGCACCATCTGCATCCTGTTTCTCATTTAAAAGTTCCATGGGCACTTCACAACAAACCAGTTTGCCTGCACCCTCGCAGAAAACATTCACTATGTTTCCACAAATATCACAGCGATATATTTGTCCTTTTTCAGTCATTTACTCCCTCAATTTTTGTTTTATGGATTTTAATTGTTTTATGGATTTTAAATAATGTAAAAAAAATTTTAAATAACCTTTACAAATTTTTTAAATTGATTACTTGAATTTTTAAATTGATTACCTGAATTTAAATATTCCCAAAAAAAAATGGGGTGACTAATTCCAGTGAGGAATTAGTTCAAGAATCGTTTTAGTATTCTTCACAGCGAATGAAGAAGTACTTGGTGGGATGATCACAGGCTGGGCACTTTTCTGGTGGCTGTTTTCCAGTGACAGAGTAACCACACTTGAGACAGGTCCATGAGACATCTTTTTCCTTTTTAAACAGAGTACCGGCTTCCACCTGTTCCAGGAGCTGGATGTATCTTTCCTCGTGGTGAACTTCTGCCTTTCCAATGGCCATTAATCTTCGTGCTATAGCGTTTAACCCCTCTTCTTTAGCTACTTTAGCAAATTCTGGGTACATTTCACTGTTTTCGTAGTGTTCCCCTGCAATGGCGGCTTTCAGGTTTTCTACGGTGCCACCAATTGTTAATGGAGCTTCAGCTTCCACGTGTATTTCATCATCTTCCAGATCCACGTTAGCCTTAACTTCCTGGATCAGTTTGAATAACCATTTAGCATGTTGTCGTTCATTCTCAGCAGTTTCCAGGAATATCTCAGAAATTTGAGGGTAACCATCCTTTGTAGCCTGTTTCGCGTAGAAACTGTAACGGTTTCTAGCCTGACTTTCACCAATAAACGCCTTGGTAAGGTTTTCTAAGGTTTTTTCCATAATCAACACCATATAGACTATTGGAGATCAAAGTTTATAAATTTTTATCATTAAACCCGGTATTTATTATTAAACCTAAATATTATCATTAAAGAATGCATTATCATCATAAACAGTGTTTATTACTGAAAAAATCGATTTAACAATGAATCTGATAAACAGGTGCATCTGAATAAAGGGTAGATGATAAAGGTAGATAAATAAAGGGTAGATAAATAAAGGTAGATGAATGAATTTTAAGCTATCATTAAAGAAGATGATTTTAATCTCCAATTCATGAATTCTATTAACCGTTTTTAATGAGGGATTGTACCATACTATACCGCATATTTAGACAAAACAATAACCAGTAACCTATCAATATTTATTATTCAACTAACAAATAATAATTTAATATATTAGGTGTTAAATGATCCCCATATCCAGTTGATTTGGACTGGTCATGGTAGCCGGACCCCATACTTTCTTAGTATTGTTCGATGATGAAAAGGCTAGAAGAGTAGTATTTATAATCAAAAATCCTGGATAGTTTGGAGGATATTTTTCCCATGGAACAAGAGTCAAGGGATGATTTTGAACCCCTAAAACCAGATCAAGTACCCCTGGAAGATGATGAAAAACAGCTATCCATATACTTGAATCGTCTTTCTAATTTTAAAATATATTCACAAGCCTGTGCATTGATAGTGATTGTTTTAGGAATCATTATTACCCTAGGATGGTTTTTAAACATACCCCTACTCCAGGGAGAGTTCCTGGGATTTCCTGGAAGCAAAATTAATAGCGCATTCCTGTTCATCATTGCCGGTGTCTGTTTATACCTTCTAAATCACCAATCCAAATCATGGACCCTGAATGTTTCCAGAATCCTTGCTGTGGTTACTGTATTTGTGAGTGTTTTAACCTTACTGGAATACGCCACCGGCCTGAACTTAGGTATGAAACAGTTACTAATCAGTTATTTACCTGGAAATATTAATTTAACCGGGCAAAGTAGAGTATTAAGTGCTTTTAATTTTACAATACTTGGTATAGCCATTCTAATGGCCAGTTACAAGTATAAACCCAACATCATGCAAACTTTAGCATTTTTGTCAGGTTTTTTAGCATTGATGGGATTAACTTCCTATTTTTACGGGATCAACAATTCTTACACAATGGATTTGATTGTGCAGATGGCTTTTCTCTCGTCAGTGATACATATCATTCTATCCATTGGCATCCTTTGCCTCTACCCAGACCGCAGCTATATGGGAAGGATCACTGCCCAGAACAGTGGCGGTTTCATGGCCAGGCGCCTTCTCCCAGCAACCCTGGTAGCAGTATTCCTCATGGACATCCTAATTAACCTAGGACAGAGGTTCAACTTATACAGTGAACATTTTAGTGATGTTTTAGGTATTATAATCTCCATGGCCTTTTTAACCATGGTTATTATCTGGAATGCAAAGATCCTTAACCAGATGGACCGGCAGAGACAAGAAGCAAACCTCAAACGTCAAAATCTGAAAAAATTCTACGAAAGTCTGGTGGAAGGTATTAACGAGGGGATATGGGTTACTGATGGTGAAGATCGGCTTTACTTCATGAACAATGGTATGGAGAAGTTGTCCGGGGTTAAAACAGAGAATATGGAGGGCTTACATATTCTGGATGACCTGCCAGATTCCTCTACCGGCCAGATGAAACAGTACTATCGTAAAGCTAAAGAAACCCTAAAACCGGTTTATTATGATTCTATCAGTGTTACCAGTCCCACTGGAATAAAATCATACCAGAGCGGATGGATTATACCCCAGTTTAATGATGGTAAGTTTAATGGGGCGATCTGTACCGTTATTGACCAGACCCCACGTAAGAAAGCTGAAAAAGCTCTTTCTAAATCTGAAACATTTTACCGGACCATATTTGAGAATACTGGTACTGCCACCATCATTGTAGGTGAGGACACCATTATCACCATGGCCAACAAGCGTTCTGAAGCCCTTAGTGGTTACCATGTAAAGGAGATTGAGAATAACTTAAGCTGGATAGACTTTGTGCATCCAGATGACCGGGAAAAAATGAAAAAGTACCATAAACTCCGCAGGGAACCAGGGAAAAATCTATCTGAAGAGTCGGGAACTAATACGTCCCCTGAGGACCAGGAAACAAGTATACCCTCTGAATATGAGTTCCGTCTTCTGAATAAGCGGGGTGAAGAAAAACAGATCATGCTTTCTGCCTCGGTAATCCCCGGTACCACCGATAGCGTGGTAAGCCTCCTGGACATAACTCAGCGTAAGAACGCTGAAAATAAGGTTAAACAATCATTGAATGAGAAGGAACTGTTACTACGGGAGATACATCACCGGGTGAAAAACAACATGCAGATCATAAGCAGCTTGTTGAACTTACAGCGCAGCCACATTCATGATGCTGAAGCTGATAACATCCTCCAGGAAAGCCAGGGCAGGGTGAAGAGCATGGCCCTGGTCCACGAGAAACTGTACCAGACTGATAACCTGGCCCGTATAAACGTTGCCGAGTACATCCGGAGCCTTTCCATGAACCTGTTCCACAGTTACACCGTCCAATCAGGAATAAACTTCACAGTAGATGTGGGAGAAGTTTACTTTAATATTGACACTGCAGTTCCCCTGGGACTTATAATCAATGAACTGGTCTCCAACAGTTTGAAGTACGCTTTCAGTGACCGGGATAAGGGTGAGATCAACATATCCCTTGAAGAAGCAGATGAAGCAGGTGTTTATCATTTAAAAGTAAGTGATAATGGTACAGGTTTTCCCAGTGACCTGGACTTCAACAACACCAACAGCCTGGGACTGAAACTGGTTAACACACTGGTACAACAGTTAGATGGTGAGATTAAACTGGTTAATGGGAGTGGAACTAGTTTCCATATAACCATTCATGAACAGAAGTATAAAGAAAGGGTTAAACCTTCCTCTGAAAATAATTAGAGGGACTAATTTTAAAAAAAGACAGATAAAATCCATTATAATCTAATCCATTATAATCTAATCCATTACAATCTAATCCATTACAATCTAATCCATTACAATCTAATCCATTACAATCTAATCCATATAAATGATATCAATCCTTCTAAAAGATATCAATCCTTCTAAAAGATAAACACCCATTGAAAAGTTAAATCCGGTGTAAACGATACCATCCATTATAAAAGATAAAGATACTTGTTTTAATTTCCAATCATTTCTTTTATGTATCGATATTCATGTGAACAAATCTTTATTTACATAAAAGAATTTTAAATATAAAACTAAACAGTTAATATCAATTTTTACTGGAGTATTGATTTCAAGTGAAACTGGATTCACCCATAAAAAGGATCTTAACCGGGATCATTCTGATAATTGTCCTGGCCGGGCTGTGCACATACTACGTCTCAGAATACCCGAACCACCTTAAATACCCATCTTATGAGGCCATACTCACAGATTATCCCCAGGGAGAAGTGGTGAATATTGGTGGGACTGTTACTTCCACCTTTAATGGAGGATTCCAGACAACTGAAAACTTCTACGGCCACTGGGTTAACATGAAGATCATTAGCGATACTCCAGTCAGTGCTGATGATAAAGTGTCGTTGGTGGGTGTTCTTGGTCCCAACAACACCATCATCAATGTGGAAAGGATAGAAGTGAATAAGTACTGGAAATATATTTTCGTACTCTTACGTTCATTAGTGGCCCTGATTTTCCTGCTGTACATATTCCACAGGTACTGGTCTTTTGACTGGAAAAGTTGTGAATTCAGGAGACGATAATATGCCTGACTGGATAGTTCACGTGGCAGTGGCCTGGACAATCTGCCGCGTGCTCCGTTTCAGGTATTCTGAGTTTAACCCGGCTAACACTGCCCTGGTTATGATTGGTTCCATCCTCCCGGATGCAATTAAAGTTGCCGTATTCTCAGATGTGATTGGTTACAATTTGTGGAATTTACTCTACGTTTTCCACCTGCCAATAGGCACTTTCATCATTGCAGGGATTGCCAGTCTCTTTTTCAGGGAGAAAAAAACAGCCTTCCTGTTTTTGTCCATGGGAATCCTGACCCACTATGCCCTGGACCTCCTACTGATACAGGTGGGATATGGAATGTACCTGTTCTATCCAGTCAGCTGGATGGGATTTTCCCTGAACCTGGTTCCCAATGATGATTTCTACATTACCATGTTGGCCCTGGTTATTGCTTTGGTGGTTTACCTGGTTTCAGGATGGTTGGAGAAAAAAAGAACGTTATGAAAGAGAAAAAAAGAATGTTGTGAAATTACCAGAATCCAGTTAAAAATAACTGTCAGAATCCATCCAGTTAAAATTTAATATTAATATCCTCAATGGAATAGATATCGGGTTCCCCATTTAAAAATGAAAATAAAGATTTTTCAGATAATTTCATTATAATTTGGATTTCCTTCTCATCTGAATTAGAATATGATTTGGTTTTCATTATTTCACTTTCCATCTTAAAAAATTGTTTTCCATCAATAAATATTTCAAACCTTAGATTTAGTAAATAAAAGAACAATAAATTATTGATTTTCTAAAATTTGACTTATATCATCAAGAATATTTAGAAAAGTCTTTTTTGGAACTCCTTTTACATTTTGTCCATCATGGAAGTGATGAGGATAGTTTTCTAATTCTGTATGATGAGGGGCATTATCCCATCTTACTATTAAATCTTTATTTTTATCTTGCAAATGGTAAGAGTAATCGAGTTTTTCGAGTTTTATTGTAACATATTCAAAAACATGAATTTCTGATCCATCAACGAGATTCATTTTAAATCTAATGAAACCTTTATTATTATCAACAAATTCACGGATAAGTTTAAACTCTTTTAATAATCGGAAACTTCGTGCTTGTTTTTTTAAAGATTCAAAATACGCTCCGATCATCCCAAAGCCTCTAAAAGAGCCTTTTTTTCTAATATAAGTTCCTGATAGATCTCCCATGATGATTTCCATTCTAAAAAGTCCATCTCATCACCCAGAGAACCACTGCAAAATTGTTGGTAGAAATTTTCACTTTCTAAATTATATTTACGTTGAAAATATTCCAGGTTTTGGTTAAGATCATCTAATTTAATATCTATTTCAATAATCCTATTCTTCAAAGCCCCAATAACGGCACTTCTCACCTGTTCTTCAGGCATTGCTGTGTCGCTAACATCTAAAGTCATCTGAATTCACCAGTTTATTAATCTAATACTTTATTATTTTACTTCTGTTTTATTATAATTTTCCCTGAAGAAAAAACCCCAGTTTTTACTGATAAAAACTAATTAATAGTCCTGATTATGGTATTCACCATTGCCTCCAAATGATATTTATCACTGTTGAAAAACTGTGCAGTGTCAGATGAGGTTATATCTATTTCCACCTGGTAATATTTCCCGTTTTTCTCAAAGAAGTAGGATTTAACATTTTCTCCACCACCATCCCGGGTAACCTGAATGGTTTTAACACTTATTCCTTCCCTGTTTTCTGTTCCAGAGGAGGTGACGTGCCAGGCGATTTTCTCGGTTTCACCATTGTAGGCCTGCTGGTAACTGGCTTCATCCGGGAACTGGTTAACCATCACCATTAAAACTGGCAGGGTGGTTCCATTGTAGTTGAGTTTGGCTGATTTCTGGTAGCCAGTGGTGAAGTTCTGGTACCAGCCAGTTTCCAGCTGGAACTGGGAGTTGTTCACTGCAGCATATCCTGAGGGGATAGTTGCAGTGGTGGGTGAGGCCGGAGTGTAGGTGAAAAATGCAACTACCACCACCAGCAATAAAACAGCAGGAATGATGAATATTTTACGTGATGTCATGTGTGAACCTTATTTTGGTGAATGGTTTAAGTCTTAATCAGGATCCGTATTCTTCTTCAGAGAATTTGATGGTGAAGCATGTGCCCCGTGTGGTGTTTAATTCTATTTCTCCGTTAACCTGGTGGGTGAGTGTGTTCACCAGACGCATTCCCAAGGAGTTGGTCTTCTTAAAATCCAGATCATCGGGAAATCCCTTACCAGTGTCTGCCACCTGGAAGGTGTAGTTATCCCCATCTTTATGGAATCTGACAGTCACATCACCCTCTTCCCCTGCGGGAAAGGCATGTTTAAGGCTGTTTGAGACCAGTTCATTAACAATGAGGCCAAGGGGTACTGCAGTGTTTATATCCAAGGGTACATTTCCCACATCCAGGTTGAGGTGGATGTTATCACTGGTTACATAGGTTCGGAAAAGTTCCAGGGTTAGCTTGGTGATGTAGTCCCCGAAGTTAATACACTTCAGGTCAGTGGACTGGTATAACATGGTGTGGATGAGTGCCATGGACCGTGCCCTTCTCTGACTTTCCCGGAATACTTCCAGGGCTGCTTTATCCTTAATATATTTTGATTGAAGGTTCAGGAGGCTGCTGATGACCATGAGGTTGTTTTTCACCCTGTGGTGGATCTCCTTAAGCAGGAGTTCCTTTTCATTTAAGGACTTTCGTAGTTGGGTTTCATACTCTTTCCTACGGGTCATGTCCCTTAAAATGGAAAGAACCATCCTTTCACCACGAAGGTTGAAGATATGGGCATTGACCTCCACTGGTATTTCTTTCCCATCACAGGTCAGGTTAACTGCCTCAAAGGTAGCATTACCCTCCTTTAAAAGCCTTTCCACGCAGGGTCCCTGTGTTTTAGTGGTTTCTTCGGAGTCAATATCGCAGGTAGTCATCTGTAGCAGTTCTTCCCTGGTGTATCCCAGGCGCTGGCAGGCTACATCGTTAACTTCCAGGAATTTTCCAAGTGTTCCATCATTTTTAATTTCATGGAGAAAAATAGCATCGTTGGCATTGTTGAACACTTCCCTGAATTTCTCCTCGCTTTCCTGGAGTTGCAGTTCCATTCTTTTACTGGTACTGGTATCCCTGGCTATGCTGGATGCTCCTATTACCTCCCCATTTTCATCCTTAATCGGGGAAACACTGATAGAGACGTTAATAATGGATCCATCCTTCCTGCGACGGAGGGTATCGTAATGAGTTACCCTTTCACCACTTTTAATCCAGGCCAGGATTAAAGATATTTCATCACTGTTGTAGGGTGGTATTACCATGGAAACACTGTTACCCACTGCTTCACGTGGTGTGTAACCATATATAGTCTCTGCAGCAGGATTCCAGGTTAATATGGTCCCGTCCAGACCCAGTGCCACAATAGCATCTTCAGTGTGTTTTACAATGGATTCCAGGTAATTAAGGTCGGACTGGGTTTTAGCCAACCTTTCTTCAGTTTTTTGAAGTTTTCTTTGAAGTTCTTCCCGCTCTGAATCTCGCTTCATAATAATAACTCCAAATAATCCATTATTTCTTTCATGTTTTTATGGTTTAATGGTTACAGTTTCATCTTTAACTTTTTTTGGGTTGATGATAAAGCGATTTTTGATAAAGTCATATACCCACCAAAAAGGGTTTTCCTTATCACCAAAAAGAATTAACCTCACCAAATAAGAGGGTTCTATCCTCAAGTCAATACCTTGATATGCAGTTACTTGGTAATTTACCAATAAAAAATTAATCAATTCCTTAATTCATCCATTTGTAATTCCAAGGGTTTAAATCCACATAAATGGCAAATTTCTTAAATCACCCCTATAAAATTTAATCATTCCATAGGGGGAGGTTTAATAAACAGAGATAAAAGGAACCCTACCAGCAGTAAGATTGCTGAGGATAGGAATGCTAATTGCATTCCCTGAGCTGAAGATTTTAAGGTTAAAGTGAGAAGGTTAGAGTCATTTTCCATCTTGGCCATATTGGGGTGTATCACCTGATCGATCCATGAGTAGATGTCATGGTTTAAAGCCTGCTGGTTCTGATACTGAGGATATTCAACTGGAAGTGAACTGGCAACACTGAAGTACACGGCTATGAAGAAAATAAGTCCAATCACAACTGTTCCAACAGATGAACCCACATTATTGAAGGTACTGAGTATTCCAGAACCATCTGCATATTGGGTTTCCTTTAAACTGGAGAGAACAATGTTGTTAAGATTAGGAAGGGCTAACCCCAGGCCTGCCCCTAAAATGAAAAGACCGGGAATAAGGTCGTACATGGTTAAATTCACATAATTCAGGAATGAAAGATACAGCATTAAAACCGCAACCATGGAAACAACAAACCCTACTGACACCAGGTGGTTATGTTTCAGGTAGCCGGTTAGTTTGTTGGCGCTGAGTGAGAATATCAGACTCCCCAATGGAGCTGCCAGGAGTATCACACCAGTCATAAGGGCAGTGGTTGCCCATCTGGTCTGCACATAAAGTGGTACAATGTAGAACACTCCCGCCATGATCAGGGACATAATGGCCACTGATATAATACCCAGAGTGAAGGGACGTGTTTTAAGAATATTGATGTTCATGAATGGTTTTTTATCCTGCCGGATCAGTCTTCTCTGGTAGAAGTAGAATATAACCAGGAGAATAATTCCAATGAGGATCATGCCCATGGCCACTGCAAACCCTGCAGGATTAATGATGGTCCCGGAGTAGTTAAGCCATGACGAAGGTGTGTTTAACTGCAGGACACCGATGATAATTATTAAAATTCCCGCTGCAGAGAGTATGGCCCCTTTAAGGTTTATGTCAGAAAACTTAAGTGGGTGTTCTGATTCAACCAGGCTCTTAGAGAGCAGGAGAATGAGGAGGACAATTATGGCTTCTAATCCGAAGCCCCATCTCCATGAGTAGAATGTGGTTAAAAAACCACCCAGTAATGGACCAATCGCTACTGAGACCGTGAAGATGGTAGCGGTGAATCCCAGGGCAAAGGTTCGTTTGGTTCCAGAGTAGGTGGAGGTGACTATTGCTGATGTGGCTGGCAGCATCAATGCTGCTCCGAATCCTTCAATCACTGACCAGCCCAGTAGTAACATGCCACTGTTCATACTGGTTGCGGCGATTATGGTTCCGACTCCATAGATAATGGCCCCGGTCAGGAATGTTCTTTTCCTACCAATTACATCCTGTAGTTTAGCCCCGAACAGGACGAAACAACCCATAACCAGAGTGTAAACTGCTATTATGGACTGCACATTTCCCAGGGTGGTGTTTAAGTCCTTCACCAGGTACATCATGGCCACGTTCATGAAGGTACTGTCCAGACCTATTATGAACAAGGATAAAGAAATAACAAAAAGAGCCATCCAGCCAGTTTTAACTTTTTCTACCACCAATACACCCCAGGGATTAGTATTATTTGAGTAACATTGCAAATAGCAATTATTTCATTATTTGTTATTACATGGTATCATTTAAATTATACTATATTAAAGTTTTCGGATATTGATAATAATTTATTTTTCATACTATGGATAGGCCAAAAACAACAGGAAAATATACGGGAAATATTAAAAATCCTGTGATTTTATTCTCTAAAATTATAATCAATCTAAAATTATAATCTAAAATTAAAAATCGGAACAAAAAATTAACAAATTTAACTGAAAATGGTAATTTTAACAAAATGGTAATGCAAAAAAACCTAATTAACACAATTATTGATGAATTTATTTTAATCTTCTTTCTAATTCTCTAAGTACATCCATAAAATGAGGTTCTGTCGAAGGTCGGGTTTCTCCTTCCAGGTGCAGATGGTGGGGAAAGTTTTCCAATTCCCTATGATGAGGTGCATTATCCCAGCGCATGACTAACTTTTTATCCTTATCCTGCCAGTGAAAACTGTACTTTTCAAGAGTTATTTTCAAATTGGAAGTGACATAAATAAAAATATCCATCTGACCGTTATCCACCAGGGATGCCTGGATACGCAGGTAACCCTCAAGATCTTTTACCATCTCTCGAGTTATATGATAATGTTTAATGGCAGTTGAGAGTATTAGTGCGGTTTTAACTGATGAAAAGTAACTCTGAATCAATCTAGGCACCCTCAAGGAGCATGAGCCTATTGTGGATCCTCTTCTTCATATCATAAAGGGAAGCCCACTCCATAAAGTCAATATTATCCTCAGTCTCACCTTTATCAAATTTCAATATGAATTCATCAGAATCCAGACCATATTCTTCCTCAAATGATCTCATTTGGGCTTCAATTTCCTTAAGATCCTCATCAAGTTTATCCATTTTATAACGGGTTAACTTATCAATTGTGAGGATGAATACTTCATCTTCCCCTCCAAGTTTTGCCAGTTCTTCCAGGATCCTTATTTTATTAACGACATCAACCATCACAATCACTTATACTATTTTAATATATGATATTTAATAAAATTTGTCAAATGAAGCCTGAAGATAATTCCCTAAAAATATAAAACTTCCTGTACCAGTTTAACAAAATTAAATAAATATTATAAACTAGAAATGATAATGAATAAAATTTAATGATAGATGTATTAAGATCATTTTTCTGATAGAAAACTGGTTGATGAATAAGGTTGAAGAGTTATCTTGAAGAAAGAATATTAAAGAGTTATTTGATTTAAAGAGTTATTTGATGAAGATTTAAAGAGGTTCAAGATTATGAAAGGAATTATCCTGGCCGGAGGTTCTGGCACCCGACTCTATCCCATAACCAAGGCAGTTTCCAAGCAGTTACTGGCAATCTACGATAAACCCATGATCTATTACCCCCTGTCAGTGCTCATGCTGGCCGGTATAAGGGATATACTGATCATATCCACACCAAGGGACCTTCCCCAATATCAGGATCTCCTGGGTGATGGCAGCCAGCTGGGAGTCAGTTTCTCCTACGCTGTTCAGGAAAAACCAAGGGGACTAGCAGAAGCATTCATAGTAGGTGAAGAATTCATCGGCGATGATAACGTGGCCCTGGTACTGGGTGATAACATTTTCCATGGTCACCGGTTCAGTGAAATACTGGAAAGGGCAGCATCCATGGAAAAAGGGGCAACCATCTTCGGCTACTACGTACGGGATCCCAAGGCTTTTGGAGTGGTTGAATTTGATGAAGAGGGTAACGTGATCTCCCTGGAAGAAAAACCCGCGCATCCCAAGTCCAACTACGCCATACCAGGACTCTACTTCTACGATAACAGCGTGGTGGACATAGCTAAAAACGTAAAACCATCCGATAGGGGAGAGCTGGAGATCACCTCAGTTAACGAGGAATACCTTAAACGGAAACAGTTAAAAGTGGAATTACTAGGAAGGGGAATGGCTTGGCTGGACACCGGAACCCATGACGGACTCCTGGAAGCCAGTAACTACATTGAAGCACTGCAAAAAAGACAGGGCTTCTTCGTAGCCTGTCTGGAAGAGATTGCCTACAACAATGGATGGATCGATGCAGAAACTGTTCTGGAACTGGCTGAAACTCTTAAGAAGACGGATTATGGAGATTATCTGGTTGAACTCATTAATGGTGAGTTTAAATGATTTAAAGTTATTTTTCCATGATTATTTCTACCCCTCTTTTATTATCCTTTTTTCTTTGTTATTGTTGTGCTAATTCTTTCTGAGGAACTATGAAAATAATAGTTATCCAGATTTATTTTGATGAAAAATTCCTATAATCAGTTAAAAATCTTACTCTGTCTTTAACAGCACAATTTTCCTGATTAAAACAGTTTAAACAGTTTCTAAATCAATACTATATTCCTCAAAGCCATGAAAAGCAGCACCACCCAGTAAATTTACACATTGTTAAATAAAACAGGTTTATATGGGTTATTTAACAGATATATTCTTTGGATGACTTCAACGAAACAACTTATTATATCTGAAAATTATCCGTTAATATGTCAAAAGGAGTAGGTTTAAGGTGAGGTTTATGAATGTTCAAAATGAAAACAAACAAGAAACAGGATATTATAAAATTGCAGGAATTATATTATTCATAAGCGCTTTACAGTATCTTTTAGCAGTTAACCTAGCGGAAACACAGTTTCCAGGGTATAGTATTGCAAACAACACATTAAGCACACTTGGAGGATCCATACCCCTAGTAGAACCATCAGCCATCATCTTTAACGTTAGCGTTATACTTTTCGGAATTTTAGGCCTTGCAACAGTCTATTTAATCCTCAAAAGTGGCGGTTCCCGTATTTTCTCAGTTTGTCTTGCTATTTCTTCAGCAGGTGCCATAGGCGTTGGATTATTCCCACAATACACTGGAAATACACACTTACTCTTTGCCCTGGTAACATTCCTCTTTGGAAGTCTTGCAACCCTATTCAGCTACAGACTAAACTTGAATATCCCTATGATTATAGTATCCTTAGTAATGGGTTTAATGTCTTTTATACTTGTCCTACTACTAATTATCCTGGGTTCTGGAGATGCTAATCCATTCATTGCATATCTAGGTATTGGAGGCAATGAAAGATTCGTCGCATATCCCATCATCATATATTTAGCTGCTCTTGGAGGATACCTGACAAGCAGAGGACAAGACAATGTTAAAACTAAACCCACAGAATAAAATATTTTAAAACTCGTTTAATAAATATTCAACGAGGTCATCCCAAAAAATATATTTTAATCAAGTAATTAACACGCGTAAATAATTTTTGTTAAGGATAATCAATCATATTTATTTTATCTACTTGGAACTGAATACCAATTCACTATTCTCTGATTGAGTGTATCTATTTACACAAGTTACTTCAAGTACACTCATTAATTAAGTGTATTTATTTACACAAGTTACTTTAAGTTCACTAAGATTATAAGGTATTTAATACACCATTTACTCCAGATACACACCAAAAGTTCATCTGTTTCTCATCCAGAGGTGTCCAGTTCATGTTATCTTTCCATATAAAATACGAGGAAACAGACGGGATAACTATTGGAAACCTGAATGCCTGCCGGGACTGGTCCCATGTAACTGATATTATCCATGGATACCAGGTGCTGGCAGACCGGGGCCAGAGCTGTGAGGTTTACAACCAGGGATCCATGCGATGCAACTCGGTCTTAAGTTACATATTACTAGGACTGGAGAAGGCAGGATGGAACGTAAACCGGATTGAAACCCTTAATGGTGATGCAGATAAAACAATTGATAATCCTGCCCAATTGAATAACGATCCCCTTTTCGGAGTAAAATTCGATAAAACCAGGGTGGACCAGATGATCCTGGAAGACCAGCTGGAATACACCATCCAGGATAAGGGTATTAAAGTCACCACCGACTCAAGACCAATTAATATTGAATTTAATCCAGATAGGTTCAGACCAGCCGAGATTCCACTGGTACTGTGTGATAACCGTAAGATCCAGAAGATTGGTGGGAAGATCGAGTGCAGTCTCAGTGATGTTATTAATGACCAGCTGGAATATTTTAACAAAAAAGAAAACAGGGTTTGAATAAGATTTTCAAAGAGAATGATGATCTTTTTTCCTTCTATTTTTCTAAGTGTATCATATGAACATTATGATTCATAGTAAACATAGAAATTTTCTATGATCGCTATGTTTTCTATGATGACCTTTTATTCATACATTAGACTGTTCATACATTAGACTGTTCATACATTAGACTGTTCATACATTAGACTGTTCATACATTAGACTGTTCATACATTAGACTGTTCATACATTAGACTATTCATACATTAGACTGTTCATACATTAGACTGTTCATACATTAGACTGTTTCCGGATAAGTCTTTTTGATTAAAATGCAGCCCAATAATTTAAAATCTGGGAAAAATTTAGGTTATTTCATTATCCACTAAATAATTTCTCCATCAGTCATGAAAAAGTTAAAAAAAAATATTCTCAAGATAAAAATAATATTTTAGCAAATTGAGATGAATAAGTAAATCACAACATTTCATTAAAATCTTCAACAGTTACATCAGCTATTTTAAGTATTTTCCGCAAGGTTCCTTTCTTAAGAGTTTTATGTAAAGGAACCGAGAATACACGATGATCCTTTTGCAAAACAACATGGTCCCCTTTACCAGTTCTAACTGTAAATCCTAATTTTACCAATGCTTTAACGGTTTGCCTACCAGAAACTGTGGGCAGCTTCTTAGACACTCAATTCCACCCTGGAGATCTCGTTGACTTTACTTAACCTTTTAGTTTCCAGATCAAGTGTTTCTAACACAAGTTCAATAGCCACTTTTATATTTTCAATGGCTTCTTCCTTAGACTCTCCCTGACTTATTGCCCCTGGAAGTTCCAAGCATTGAGCGGAGTAACCTCCTTCTTCTTCTTTTTCAAGGATTATAGTGTATTTCATGAATAAATGTTATGTCCTTTTATACATAAAAAGATATACTTAAAGATCTTACAGGCCCTACCTAACTTATACCACCAGATATAATTTATATTAACCTATCTAATTTATACTACCATACTCAGCTAAGATATTAATTATCTCCTTAACCTCACTGGAATTGAGAATTTTCCGCCGGTGGGATATGTGATGAACCAGTTTCTCAGGGTAAATGATTTCATAAGACTTTATTTTATTTTTTAAGATTAAATTATGGTTTATTGGAGATATTACTGGGAAAATAACTGCTTTACCTGATTTTTTTCTCATTTTGGGTTCAAGATAACTATTCAACTTTGAGACCTGTAATTTCACCTGCTTTGCCGGGTTTAAATCGGATACTCTGCCGGATGTATGGTACCAGCAGTCCTCATCAGGGATGTAGGTGGGTTTGTAGTTTTTGGTTTCAATAACGTAGATCCCAGTGGGTCCCACCACCACGTGGTCAATGTCACCACCCATGTTTGGTATTTTAACATCCCGAATAGCAGTGTACTTTTTGGGTAATTTTTTAAGTTTTTGGGCCACTATCTTCTCACCCCTAGCCCCTTTACTCCAAATCTTGCGTTTAGACCATCCATATTCAGATATGATCACTCCTGCAATGGCCAGTAAGGCCAGTATGGATACCTGGAGTAATTCCAGGGTCCGGATAAAGAGAATAATTCCTGAGACCCCGATTAATATGAAAATTATTCCCAGTAAGGTTATTTTAGTGTAATGGGATACCTTGGATTTTACATGTGATTTCTGTTTGGAAATGTGCATCACTCCGTGATTTCTTTAATCTATGTCCCTTTAAAATAATGTTCTCTTTTTTAAAAAAACTAGTGTCCCCTTTTAAAAAAATAATGTTAAAATACTGGAGTATTGTTGGATTTTCAGGGGGTTTCTGGAAGGTTTCCAGCTTTCCTCCACACTTTAGATCTTAAAAGCACCAGTGCAAATATTCCCAGAAGCACACAGCTCAGGGTATTAACCAGCAGGGCATCAGTGGAATAGGCAATGTATACTGCAACAACAGCTGCCAGTTTATTATTGATCAGGTGCATTATGACAGCTATCCAAACACTCCCTGTCTTCAGCACTGCGTAGCTTAAGATAATGCCAAAGATGATGGTGAATAATGTCATAAGGGCATTGCCCAGAATGGGTTGTCCGGGGAAGTTGTATCCCATGGCATTCATGGGATAATGCCAGATGCCCCATATAATTCCCAGCACCAGAACACCTTTATATCCACCTAGAAGTGGGAATAACCTGTCCTGAAGGTACACCCGCCATCCAAATTCTTCCCCGAAATATAAGGTCCATGCTGCAAAGAAATAAATGACAAAGTAGGATGCCAGTGTTATTAAAAACTCATAAATGTTAAAATCATCCAAAGGCAAACCAGATCCAGTTAAAAAGAGAATAACCGATTCAAGGATAAGTATACCTAAAATGATCAATGGCAAAATAAGGTAGTATTTACGATTGCAACCGAAGGATAGTTTTGAAGCAGACAGACCTTCCCGAGTCTTCTTTTTCAGGTTCAGCACGATTACGGTTATCATTCCAACAACTGCAATGATGGTTGAAAGAGCAGGTAAATTCATCACACTCCCCATAACTGGTCCGCAGTAGTTTTCATAGGCAAATAGAACTGCGTAAAGGATGAAAAATGTGAATACTATTTTAACTTCTCTGGTGAGTGCCCGGGATTTAAAGTAGATCATGCAAATAATGGCACTGGTTGCAGGTATGAACATGCTCAATGCCAGGGTGGTACTCCACACCTGTGATGGTGGAGAGGGTATGTAACCAGCAATATGATAAATATAAAACTGAAGAAGATAGGTTGCTATAAAAGTGATGGCTAAGAACGTGTATAATTCTTTTTTTAACTGTCCCCTGTTGATTAGATTCTCCAAATAAAGCCTCCCATTTAATAAATAGATTTACCATGACAATTTGTCGGTAGTATTATAAATATGTGACTTTAAATCATGACACTTGTGGAATTAGAGGGTTTTTGAACTTTTAATGTGTTATTATATCCATTGATTCAATTTTTAGGTATGTGAATACTCAAATTGAAGCTTGAGGAAAAAATTAAAAAACCCCTTAAGATTTACTACTTATTTTTAGACTTACAACTTACTCTATCCAAGAAAATGTGTCCCAGATAAGAACAACCAGATAAGAACAACAATACCCTAATAATAGAATAGAATTATCGATACAAAAAAAGAATTTAATTAAATAAATTACAATACATATTAAACTAAACTCATAGTTCTGGATATATTGAACATTTTTTGAGTTAATAAATACAATATAAACGATAAATTTAATGAAAGAAGATTTAAAAAGTTTTAAACTGACTAAAATTTTATTAAAGCGGAGATTGGTATTATTAAAAACAAAAAAGTGGTAGTAACTGGTGGACTGGGATTTATAGGATCCCACATAGTGGAAGAATTATACCCGGATAATCAGGTTTTCATAGTGGATAACGAGGCCACAGGAAAACATAAAAATATTGAAAACTTCGATCTTGACCAAATAAGCTTAATAATGGGAGACATAACAGCCATTGATCTTCATGAAATCTTTGAGGGCGCAGATTATGTACTACACCAAGCAGCATTACCCAGTGTTCCTAGGAGTGTGCGGGATCCATTAAGGTCCAATGAAGCAAACGTTACAGGGACCCTGAAGGTTCTTATAGCAGCCCGTGATTGTGATGTGAAGAAGGTGGTTTGTGCATCTTCATCATCAGTGTATGGAGACACACCAGTACTGCCAAAGGTTGAAACCATGCCACTAAATCCCAAATCTCCTTATGCTACTACTAAAGCCACTGGTGAGTTGTACTGCCAAAATTTCAAAGATATTTATGGATTGAATACAGTCTGTCTGCGCTACTTCAATGTATTTGGACCAAGGCAGGATCCTAACTCCCACTACGCAGCAGTCATTCCCAAATTTATAACAGCGATTATGAATGGAGAATCCCCGGTTATATTTGGTGACGGGGAGCAGAGCCGGGATTTCACTTACGTGAAGAATGTGGTTCAGGCAAATATCCTAGCATGTGAAACAAATATGCAGGGAGTTTACAATGTAGCATGCGGCAGAAGAACCACACTTAATGAACTAACTGGTATGATGGGTGATCTATTAAAAGTGGATGTTAACCCTGAATACACTGACCCCCGATCAGGGGATGTTAAACACTCCATGGCAGATATCGATAAAATAACATCACATGGATACAGTCCCAGTAATGATTTCAAAAAGGATCTGGAGAATGTTATCAAATTTTTTGCAACAAAAAAGTGATAAAAAAATCATCAATAATGTCTAATCACGAAAAAATTCATACCCCAATCTATTTTTAAGAAGTATATATTAAAATTTTAAAATAAATTTGATGAGGAATTAATGGGAGTTGTTTACTGCTCCAACTCCACTGTAATAGAATCCCATTTTTCTTAATTTCTCAGGGTTATATATTCGCCGGGCATCAATGATAATGGGGATTTTCATTAGATTTTTTACTTTTTCAAAGTCGATATCCCTGAATTCATGGTGAGCAGTCATAAGCACCATAGCATCAGCATCTTCTAGTGCAGTGTATACATCACTTTCCAGTATGCCGGAAACTGCTGTTTCTTGAATATAAGGGTCCACTATTGTGATTTGTGCTTGATTATGCTCGAGTTCATGGATTAACTCTGCAGATGGCGATTCACGAGCATCACCCACATTCTCTTTATAGGATAAACCTAACACAACCACTTTTGAATTTTTGACTGGTCGCTCATTATCATTAAGAGCATCAGTTACCAGTCCAAAAACATGCTTTGGCATGTAATCATTGATAGTGCGACCCGCAGCTATAACTTTAGAGTGATATCCCAGTTCTTTAGCCTTTTTAACCAAGTAATAAGGATCTACGGGTAGACAATGTCCACCTACTCCACCACCAGGGTAGTAAGCGTTGAAGTTCCATTTGGTACTGGCACCTTCAATAACTTCCATAACATCAATACCAATCTTTTCAAAGATCATGGCCAGTTCATTCATCAAAGCAATATTCAAATCACGCTGGGTGTTTTCAATAACCTTAGCAGCTTCAGCAGTTTTAATATTACGTAAAACTGTTATTTCTTCATCAATGATGAATTGATAAAGTTTATGAGTAATGTCAGCCCATTCTGGAGTTATACCTCCAATTACACGAGCTACTTTCTCAAGAGAATGTGCATCATCTCCAGGATTGTAACGTTCAGGACAATATGCCAACCCAAAATCTACACCCGCTTTAAGTCCTTGAGATTCCAAAATAGGTTGAAGAGTTTCTTCAGTTACACCCGGATAAACAGTTGATTCCAATACAACCAATTTGCCCCTATCCAGCCCTTTGACAATATCTCTACCAGCAGATATTATGTAAGATAAGTCAGGATCTTTGGATGAAGTTACTGGTGTTGGTACAATAAGTAAAATAATATTAGATTTTCGAGTAGCACCTGTGAGGTTTGATTTAGCGACCAATTTTTTATCTTGAACAACTTTAAGGAGCCTTTCATCTAAACCCAGCTCCCCTAAAGGTGAAATCCCCTTATTTATCATGTTAAGTTTCTTCTCATTAACATCTACCCCAATTACATTAAAACCATTTTCTGCAAAGAATATGGCTGTTGGGAGGCCAACATAGCCCAATCCCACAACACAAATGGTTGATTTCTTGTTTTTAATCTTCTCTAATATTTTTTGATACATTTCTGCACCTAATTTTTATTTTTGTAATCAAAATAATATATTCAAATTTTATTTTTTAAAATTCATCTACACTTACTTTAAAGATTGATTTAAATATTATTTTCGATTCAATGGGACTATAAAATTATTGGGTGTTGATATTTTTATGTTAAAGTTTATTCTAAACCCGAAAACTATACATCCATTAACAAGTTTAAGAATTATAATTATTAAATAAAAGAATTCCCTAAAATTCATAATCCCAAGTAATGCAAATCCTTATTAATGGATATGATGAGTTAACTTAAAAAATACAATAAGGTGATTAAATGGTTTCATTGATATTTTGTGGTGATTTTGCCCCAATCAAACGTTTCGAAAAAATGGTTATTAAGAAAGGTTCAGACGTGTTTGGAGAACTTGTTAAAGATATTAATAAAGCTGACATATCATTCATAAACTTAGAAGCACCAGCGTGTAATGTAAATAATCCTATTTTGAAAAGTGGTCCAGTGATAAAAGTCAATCCTAAGTGTTTAAAATCATTATCACAAGCAGGATTCGACGTTATTGGTTTGGCTAATAACCATATAAATGATCATGGCGAGGGCGGTCTTCTAGAAACGATAAAATCATGCAAAAAATATAATTTGAAATATGTTGGTGTTGGCAAGAATATTGAAGATGCACAAAAACCACTTATTATCAAAAGAAAGGGTATCAAAATAGCAATAGTTGCTGTTGCAGAACACGAATTCTGTATTGCCAACAATTTAACTGCTGGTGCTGCACCATTAGATCCCATTGATACTACTTATCAAATTAAAAAAGCTCAGAAAGATTCTGATCTTGTGTTTGTTACAATACACGGCGGAAATGAATATTTCCAATATCCACGTCCGGGTTTAAGAAAAGTCTGCCAATATTTTATAGATTGTGGTGTTGATGGAATTATTTGTCATCACCCTCATGTTCCCGGGGCATACGAATTCTATAAAGATAAACCAATTATTTATAGCTTAGGAAATATTATTTTTGACAAGATTAATCCATTACCCGGTTGGTGCGAGGGTTACGCAGTTCTTATGGACTTTAATGTAGAAAACAAAAAATTAAAATCATTAAATCTTATTCCATATCGTCAGTCCATAGAAGAGGGGGGTGTTAAAATACTTGAAGATAAAGAAAAAAAAATCTTTATTGAAAAAATAGAGAATTATAAATCAAATTTAAATGATCAAATTAAATACGAAAAAGAGTGGAATAATTTTTGTGCTGTTCAAGAAAAGAATATTTTGATTTTTAATTATTTACCAAAAAATTTATTAATTGGGATTTTTTCAAAGATAATACCTGTTAAAGTTTTTATTTCAAAAAATTCAGTGAGTACAAAATTAAACTTGATTAGATGTGAATCTCACCGTGAATTGTTGCTATCTATTCTTGAAAAAATTTATAATAAATATTAAAATTGATTATAATTATATTGAATTTTAATTGATGAAAATCAATTATGCTATTAAATGAAATATTTTAATAATTGAAATAAAAAAAAGATTTGTATGGTTAAAACATTCATCTACAAAACGTTGAAAAACACTTTAGGGAATTTTTCGGATAATACATACCAAGAGATTAATAATATTAAATCACAAGAGGACTTAATCACATTTAGAGACAAATCTCTTAAAAATTTAATTTTACATTCTTATAATAATGTTCCTTATTACAAAAATATTTTTAATGAAATAAGCTTATCAAACGGAAGAGAAGTTGATTTAAATAAATTTAATAATTTAACCATTCTCAACAAAGAAAATATAAGAAATAATGAAAAAAAGTTGATTTCTAAAGACTATAATGAAAGAAAATGGCGTTATAACTATTCTGGAGGTTCTACCGGAGAACCTATAAGATTTATTCAAGATTATCGTTATTCTGAATATGCATCTGCCTCAAATTACTATTATTATAAGAATATCTTGAACATTGAGGAGCCCTATGTAAAAAAGATAATTATTTGGGGATCTGAAAGAGATGTTTTTAAAGGAAATATCGGATTAAAATCTAAAATGTTTAATTGGATAACTAACACAATTATTTTGAACAGTTATAAGATGTCAACTGAAGACATGGATAAATATATTAAAAAAATAAACTCTTACAAACCGGATATTATAAGAGGTTATTCTGGTTCTTTATATGAATTATGTAAACATATTCAAAGAAAAAAAACCAAGATTTACTCACCTAAAGTGCTTGTAGGTTCGGCAGAAACCTTAAATAGTGAAATGAGAAAATTAATAGAAGAAACATTTGGAACAAAAATATTTGATTTTTATGGTTCTAGAGAAGTAAGTAATTTAGCAGGTGAATGTAAAGAAGGTTTAATGCATATACTTCCTCCTAATCTGATAGAAATTGTTGATAAAAACAACAAACCCGTTTCAACATCAAAAACAGGAAAAGTTATCATTACAAATCTTTTTAACTATTCTATGCCTCTTTTAAGATATCAAAATGGCGATATGGCAACTTTAGGGCCTAAAAAATGTAAATGTGGAAGCGTATTGCCAACACTAAAAAAAGTTGATGGTAGAATCACTGAACATTTCATCTTGGAAGATGGAACTGTAATTGCTGGAGAATATTTTATACACCTAATTGGCCTATATTGCAGTCAAGGTTCAATTAGTCAATTTCAGTTTATACAAAGAGATTATAGAGATGTGCAAATTTTAGTTGTAACCGATTTATTGAATGAAACTGCAAAAAAGAATATAATTGAAAAAATAAAATTGGTAATGGGTCAAAATTGCAATATTGAATGGAATTGTGTTTTAGAAATACCAAAAACACCTAGTGGAAAATTTTTCTATACAAAATCTTTGGTTTCAGATTGTTAAAAAATTATAAACTCAAATAATTTTCTTGGATAATATGTGGAGGAAAGGCTAACAATTTAGTTTTTCATTGTTAGTAATATCTTCAATTTAGAATCTATAATCTCATTATTTGTGAATAATAAGAATATGATTATATATTAAAAGTGTTAAGAAGATTTACAATAGCAATTTGAATTATCAACATATTAAAGAGCAAATTATAGATATCAGATTAATGAAGATCATATCATTCATAATACTCAAAATATAAAGGTTATGCTTATGAAAACAAAAATTGCAGTTGTTGGTAGTGGTTATTGGGGAAAAAATTTAGTCAGAAATTTTCATGACTTAAATGCCCTTAAAACTATTTGTGATTTGGATGAGGTTATGCTAAATGAGTACAAATTAAAGTATCCTGAAGTTAAGACAACTACTTCATTTCAAGATATTATCGAAGATAATGAGATAAAAGGAGTTGTTATTTCTACCCCTGCAATTTTACATTACAAAATGGTTAAAGAAGCTTTGAAATGTGGGAAAGATGTCTTTGTTGAAAAGCCTCTTTCACTTGATGTCAACGAAGGAAAAGAACTTGTTAAAATAGCAAGCGAAAATAAGAATATATTAATGGTGGGACACATTCTCCATTATCATCCTGCAATAAAGAAACTGAAGCAAATGATAAATCACGGAGAATTAGGTCAAATACAATATATATATTCAAATCGTCTGAATTTGGGGAAATTTAGAACAGAAGAAAATATTTTATGGAGCTTTGCCCCTCATGACATATCAATCATACTTATGCTTCTAAATGAGATGCCCATAAAAATATCATGTCACCAGGGTACTTATCTAAACAAAAACATCCCCGATGTTACAATGACCATGATGGAATTTTCCAGTGCAGTTAGAGCCCATATATTTGTAAGCTGGCTCCATCCATATAAAGAACAAAAATTAGTGGTGGTTGGAAGTAAAAAAATGGCTGTTTTTGATGATGTCTCTTCTGAAAAACTTTCAATATACCCTCATGAAATAGAATGGGTTAATAGAATTCCAGTACCACACAAAAAAGACGCAGAGATCATAAAAATTGAAAAAAAAGAACCATTGAAAGAAGAATGTAAACACTTCTTAAATTGTATAAAATCAAGAAAATCCCCTGAAACTGATGGTAAAGAAGGATTAAGAGTTCTTGAAGTTTTAGAAAAATCCCAAAGATCATTAGAGAATCAAGGGGAAAATGTAAGAATTCAAAGTGAATCTTATTCCGTACATCCAAGTTCCATAATAGATTTACCCTGCGAAATTGGTGTAAAAACCAAAATATGGCATTTCTCACATGTAATGGCTGGAGCTAAGATTGGTGAAAGCTGTAACATTGGCCAAAATGTTATGATAGGACCTGAAGTAATTATTGGAAACAATGTTAAAATACAAAATAATGTTTCAGTTTATACTGGTGTTGAAGTGGAAGACGATGTTTTTTTAGGTCCATCAATGGTTCTCACTAATGTAACTAACCCTAGGAGTTTCATATCACGTAAAAATGAATTTAAAAAAACTTTAATCAAAAAAGGAGCAACTATCGGTGCTAATTCGACCATTGTCTGTGGTAATGAAATAGGCAAATATTCCCTTATTGGTGCAGGTGCAGTTGTAACAAAGAATGTTCCCAACTATGCAATAGTTGTAGGAAATCCGGCCAAAAAAATAGGTTGGATTTGTGAATGTGGCCTAAAACTAAAATTCACACATAACTTAGCAACTTGTAGTTGTGGGAAAAAATATGAAAAATCAATGGATATTGTGAGGATAATACAATGAATGTGCCACTACTTGATCTTAAAAGACAATATCAAACAATCAAATCAAAAATAGACTATTCAATTCAAGAAGTCATAGATTCTCAAAGCTTTATATTGGGAGATATAGTTGCAGATTTTGAAGATCGAATATCAAAATATTGTGGCACAAAGAATGCAATTGGTGTTGCCAGTGGAACTGACGCACTTTTATTATCATTGCGAGCACAGGATATATCAAAAAAAGTTATCACATCTCCTTTCACATTTTTTGCTACTGCTGGCGCGATTCATAATGCAGGGGGAATTACACAGTTTGTCGACATTGATTCAGAAACTTACAATATAAATCCCCATGAAATTGAGAAAACTCTCAAGCAAAATAAGGATATTGAAGCAATCATACCGGTTCACCTTTTTGGTTTATCCTCAGAAATGGAAACTATCATTGAATTAGTAGAAGATAATAATTTGGCTTTAATAGAAGATGCAGCTCAAGCCATTGGCGCTAATTACCATGGATCTAAAATAGGATCAATGGGAACTACATGTTTTAGTTTTTTCCCCTCAAAAAATCTTGGGGGTTTTGGGGATGGAGGGGTAATTACCACCAATGATGATGAACTAGCAGATAAAATTCGAACATTAAGAGTGCATGGTTCCAAACCTAAATATTATCACCATGTTATCGGTTACAATAGCCGGTTAGATGCTATCCAAGCAGCCATTCTAAATGTTAAATTAGATTACTTAGACAAATGGACAGATGAAAGGATAAAAAATGCCAAATTTTATAATAAATCTTTAATGAATGTTGAAGGATTGAAAATACCTTACACCCCTGAAAATCAAAAACATGTTTTTAATCAATACACAATAAGGATTGGAAACTCTCAAAGGGATGCTTTAAAACAATTTTTAGAAAATAAAGGGGTTAGTACTGCCATTTATTACCCCCTACCACTCCATCTACAGCCTTGTTTCTCCCCTTTAAATTATAAAGATGGAGATTTTGCAAATAGTGAAAAGGCCTGTCAAGAAGTTTTATCATTACCAATATTTCCAGAATTGGAAAAAGAAGAGCAAAAATATGTAATTGATTGTATTTTGGAATTTTTTGATAATTAGAGGGTTTACATGAAAATTTTTACAGTTTTAGGTGCAAGACCACAATTCATAAAGGCAGCTCTAGTTTCTAAAGAATTGAGGAAAAATCATACAGAAGTTCTTATTCATACGGGTCAACATTATGATAAAAGATTATCAGAAGTTTTTTTTGAAGAAATGGGAATCCCTCAACCGGATTACAATTTGGGAATTGGATCCAGTAGCCATGCTCATCAGACTGGTCTAATGATGATAGAAATAGAGAAATTACTATCATCTGAAAATCCGGATCTTGTTTTATTATATGGAGATACAAATTCTACATTGGCCGGTGCTTTATCTGCAGCCAAATTACAAATTCCTATAGCTCATGTTGAAGCAGGCCCCCGGATGTATGATAAATCAGTTCCTGAAGAGATAAATCGAGTCATGACGGACCATATTTCAACCCTCTTATTCGCCCCAACAGTAAGAGCTATGGAAAATCTGAATAAAGAAGGTTTATTTGAAGGAGTCTACTTAACCGGAGACGTTATGCTGGATAACTTCAAATATTTCCTTAAAAAAGCCGAAAAAGGTTCACAAATATTGGATACATTGAATTTGGAAAAAAAGGATTATATTCTGGTAACTATCCATAGAGCAAGGAATACTGATGTGGAAAAAAACTTAAGAAATATAGTTGATGCACTTTTAATAATTTCAAAGGAAACAGATATTTTATTCCCATTACATCCACGGACTAAAAAGTTTTTGACAGAATATGAATTAATGGACACATTAATCAAATCCCCCAACATACATCTCATTAAACCAGTTGGATATTTAGATATGTTATTTATTACAAAAAATTCAAAAATAATTGTGACGGATTCAGGTGGTTTACAAAAAGAAGCCTATTTTGCTAAAGTCCCTTGTATTACTGTTGATACATCTACAGGGTGGCCTGAAACAGTCCAACAAGGAGAAAATAAAATTTTTGATAATGTGAATAATGGTTTTATCAATAGCGACAAGATAATAAATGCCATTAGAACATTCCAAACCTCAAATAAATATAAGAATATATTTGGTGATGGAAATGCATCTACGAAAATAGAAAATATCATAACTGGCTTTTTTTGATGTCAAAGCTAAATTTCGATTTTATTCTTAATAATTATAATTATAATAGTTTATAGGGATTATATGATAAAATATCTAAAAAAAATATTAAATAATGAAAATTATAAAAGAATTATAGAAAATATAGTTTCATTATTCAGTTTGCAGGGATTAACCTATATTTTACCATTAATAACATTCCCCTATTTGACAAGAGTTCTTGGACCAGATAAATATGGACAAATTGCATTTGCGGCCGCTTTTATAACATATTTCCAAACTTTCACAGATTATGGATTTAATTTATCTGCGACAAGAGAAGTTTCGTTAAATAGAGATAATGATGATAAAATCTCTGAGATTTTTAGTTCAATTTTCATCGTGAAAATAATTTTAATGACAATAAGTTTAATTATAATGACAATCATTGTTTTTAGTTTTGATATTTTCAGAAGTAACTGGATTTTATACTATTTTACATTTGGAATACTTATTGGAAGAGATTTACTCCTCACAAATTGGTTATTTCAAGGTATGGAAAAAATGAGGTATATAACTATACTAAATATTGGAACAAGTATAATTTACACACTTTCAATATTCGTATTTGTAAAAGAATCATCAGATTATTTATATGTTCCATTAATAAATTCATTTGGAAGCCTCATAATAGGATTAGTTTCCTTAAGACTTATAAACAAAGAATTTAATGTTAAATTTATAAGGCCAACCTTAGATGATATAATTCATCAATTTAAAGAGGGATTCCATTTGTATATTTCTACTTTGGGATCAAGTCTTTACTTAACATCAACACGATTTATTCTAGGCCTATTTGTAAGTGATGCTGTTTTGGGATATTACACTGTGGCTGAAACACTTACAAGCGCATTCAAAGGTTTAATAAGTCCTATAAGCCAAGCAATTTATCCCTATATTTCCAGATTGCAATCTGAAAATCCAATCAAAGCAAAAAAAGATTTAAAAAAGATCTTAATAGTTATGGGAACCCTAACATTTATATTATCAATAGTTGTTGCATTATGTGCGCCAATATTAATAAAATTATTAGCTGGTGAAAATTACGCTCAAAGTATACCCATATTGCAAATTCTAATTTTCACTGTTTTCGCAGTTGGAATAAATAATGTGCTTGGAATTCAAGGATTGGTAGCATTTGGTTATAAAGAAAAGTTTTCAAAAATAATTGTTTTCGCTGGAATCTTCAATGTTATCATATTAGTTGGATTAATAATACTATTAGGGTCTATTGGTGCAGCCATCGCAGTTGTTACAACCGAATTCCTTATTTGTATTATAGAATATATTATTTTAAGGAGGGTTAAAATATTATAACAACTAACCTCAATTATATTAGAAATAATTACCAGTATTATATTACTGAACTGTTAAATATTCGTAATAGCCTTGATAATGATTACGATTTTATAAAACAATTACCTAAGATCAAGTTTATTAGCTCTAATGAAACTAATGAAATTCATCTAGAAATTTCGCTATTTAAAAAGTTATGTGAAAACATACACATACAACACAAAACTGACGATACGTTTTTTTATAACATAGATTATCTTACAAGAAAAATCTATAAAAATCGTGGAAAACGTGTTTTAGGCAATACTACTATAAATTATCAAAATATTCTTAATAAAGGATTAATTGGAATAAAAACAGATATTAAAAACAACATTGATCTTAATGTTAAAGATAAATCCAAAATTTCCTATTTAAAATCTTTAAATCAGTTTGTTGAAACTATTGATGCTTTAAGAATAAAATACTTAAATTTTCTTAAAGTAACTCAGACAAAAACTCCCCATAAAAATATAGAAGATCTTATCAGTATTTTTTCGAATGTCCCCTTAAATCCTCCGGACAATTTTAAGGAAGCAATTCAATCGTTACTTTTCATTAATTCCATTATATGGGCTAATGGACATTCATTAGTCGGCCTAGGTAGATTAGATCAAATTTTATATCCATTTTTAGAAAAAGATTTAAATGACGACAAAATTACTGAAGAAGAAGCTAAATTTTTAATTAAAGAATTTCTTAAAACTCTTCATAAATATTATAAATTTAAAAGTAACTTATTTTTTGGGGATACTGGCCAAATTATTGTTTTAAGTGGAATAAATCCGGATGGAACTGATTCTTCTAACATTTTAACTTACATGTTTCTGTCTGCTCTTGAAGAACTAGAAATCCCAGATCCAAAGATTATTTTAAGAGTTCACTCTAATACTCCTAAAAATTTATTGAAAAGATCACTCAAATGTTTAAAAAAAGGTTTAGGTTACCCTTTATTTTCTAATGATGATGTTATAATTAAATCTCTAATTATGTTTGGTTATGAAAAAGAAGATGCTTATGATTATGTTACTTCTGCTTGTTGGGAACCTTTAATTCCTGGAAAATCTCTTGATCAAAATAATATAGATTATATAAATTTTTTAAACCCACTTAATGATCTTTTAAAAAAAATCCATGATGGTGAAATAAATATTAATAGTTTTGAAGAACTTATGGTTAATTATAAAGACTGCTTATATTTTGATATTAGAGATACAATAGAAAGATTAAATAATATTAATATCCGCCCATCTCCACTGTTATCTATTTTCATTGATGATTGTATAAGTAAAGGAACAGATATATCAGAAGGTGGGGCTAAGTATAATAATTTGGGTTTGTTAACAGTAAGTTTAGGTAATACTATAGATGCATTATCCAATATTAATAGAATAGTATTTGAAAATAGAACTCTAGATTTATCTGAGATTTACCCGATAATTAACAGTAATTTTGAACAAAACGAAGTTTTAATATTAGAACTCAAGAATAAAGGAACAAAATTCTGTGATGATGAAAAAGATATTATATTTATCACTAATGATATACTCTCTTCTTTCTATAAGTACTTATGTCAATTTAAAAACAAATTCAAGGGTAAGTATAAATTTGGCCTGAGTAGTCCAGCTTTTATTTCATCAGGTAGTAATTATATGGCCTCTTTTGATGGTAGAAAAAATGGTGATGCTTTTGGAGTTCACATATCCCCCCTTTCAAACACTACTAATATATCCTATACATCTATCACTAATTTTGCTTCAGAACTTCATTATGAAAAAGCATTTAATGGTGCAGTTACTGATTTAATGGTAGAAAAAAACTTTTTAGATAAATTTGAAGACCAGTTTTTGAATTTATTAGAAACTTCCTTTGAAAATGGGATAATGCAAGTGCAAATTAATGTGGTAGAACCTAAAAAATTAATTGAGGCTAAAAAAAATCCAGAATTATATCCTAATCTCATCGTAAGAGTATGGGGATTTAGTGCATATTTCAAGGATTTACCTGAAGAGTATAAAGATCTTATAATAAAAAGGGCTTTGCAGTATGAGTCTATTAATTACTAATATCCAACGATTTAGTCTACAAGATGGACCTGGAACAAGAACTACTATTTTTTTAAAAGGATGTTCACTTAAATGTCCATGGTGTTGCAATCCTGAGAACATTAACAATACACAAGAATTTTATTATCAAAAATCTAAGTGCATAAGCTGTGATAAATGTGTAAATATATGTGATGTGAATAGAATAGTAAAACCTAGTGATTTAATTAAAATTAAAGGCGAATCTGAATGTTTTAATTGCAGAAAATGCATTGAAATATGTCCAACTCAGGCAATTGGTATTTATGGGGAGAAATTAACAGTTGAAGAATTGGTTTATCAAATTAAAAAAGACAAAAAATATTTTGATGCTAGTAATGGTGGAGTTACTTTTTCAGGAGGAGAACCTTTATTACAATCTTCCAATTTGGTAGATTGTTTAAAAATTTTAAAAAATGAAAAAATTCATGTGACAATTGAAACATCACTATTTGCCCCTATAGAATATCTTAATTACATTAAACACTATGTCGATCTTTGGTTAGTGGACATCAAAATTTTTCAAAAAAACCAATGCTTAGATATTTTAAATGGAAACATAAAAAATTTTTTGAATAACTTTAAAGCTATTCAAAACAATAAAATCCAATTGAGATTCCCCTTAGTTTATCCGCACACTTACAATAAGAAAAATCTTAAAATGTTATTTCAATTCATTTCTAAGAACAAAATTAAAAAAATAGAAATATTAAAAGTGCATAATTTTGCTGAAAATAAGTATGAAAGTCTCAATTTGGACTTTATTAGATATCAAATAAAAGAAGACCAGATTAATAATCTAAAAACAAAATTAGAGTCTGATTTAGGAATAGAAGTAAAAGTTTTAAAGATTTAGAGGTTATAATGTTTGATTTCATAGTAGTGGGTGCAGGATTATCCGGTTCTGTGATCGCAGAGAGAATAGCAAATGATCTAGAAAAAGAAGTTTTAATTGTTGAAAAAAGGAACCACCTGGGAGGTAATTGTGCTGATTGTTATGATAAAAATGGTATTTTAATACATAAATATGGTCCACATATTTTCCACACAAATATAAAATTAGTATGGGATTATCTATCAAAATTCACGGAATGGAATAATTACGAGCATCATGTTTTAGGACACATCGAAAATAAAAATGTGCCTTTACCATTTAACTTAAACACTCTTCATGATTTACTACCTCCAAAAGAAGCAGAATATATTGAAAAAAAGTTGATAAATGAATTTGAGTTTGGTTCAAAAGTATCCATTTTAGAACTAAGGAGGAATGATGATAAAGACTTAAAGTTTGTTGCAGATTTCATTTATGAAAAGGTCTTTCTAAATTACACCAAAAAACAATGGGGTATTAAACCAGAAGAACTTGATCCCTCAGTTACTGAAAGACTTCCTATAATTATCTCCAATGACAATCGCTATTTTCATGATAAATATCAAGGTATTCCAAAAGAAGGATATCATAATCTCTTTAAGAACTTGTTATCAAATAATTTGATTCAAATAAGTCAAAAAACTAGTTTTAACGATGTATTGAAAATAAAAAATAATGAAATATTTTTCAATGCAAAACCGTTCAAGGGTAAAGTTATATACACTGGAATGATTGACGAGCTTTTTAATTATGAGTATAGTACATTAAAATATCGTTCGTTAAAATTTATATTCGAAACACATCCAATCGAGTACTATCAAAAAGTCGGTACCATCAATTATCCCAATGATTATGAATTTACTAGGATAACTGAATATAAACATCTAACCCTTCAAAAACATGACAAAACTACGATATCAAAGGAAATACCTGAAGAATATGAAAAAAACAAAAATATTCCTTATTATCCCATACCAAAAAATGAAAACTATGAAATTTATAAAAAATATCTTAAAAAAGCTAACAAAATAGAAAATCTATTCTTATTAGGGAGGCTTGCAGATTACAAATATTACAATATGGATATGGTAATCTTTAACGCCCTGAAACTTTTTGAAAAAATAAAAGAATTTTAACTGTATAAAATCTCAATATATTCTTTAAATGTCCTTTTCATAAAATTAAATTCTTTTATGTCTATTTTTTTTAATTCTTCTATATTTTCATATACATAACCACAATGATATTCGTTGAATATTTTTTCCATTACAAGGGTACTACCTTTGCGAACTATAGGTAGGACTTCTGCATTTTGATATTCATAAAAACGATGTGGGATGTTTATTTTATCGAATTCAGAAACAGATTCATTCTCCTTAATATTATGTAAAATTCCAAAATCATAACGACTAAGGATTCTATATGAGTCTATAGGAAAATTTTCGAAATCTAGTGGATCTTCAATGAAAAAGGAGTTAGGATGTTGAGTTTTCAATTTTTCGTATTGGTTAATACCATTGGAGTCAGGAATCATTTTTTGTGTGTGCAAATGAAGAATAAAACCTTTTTTTAAAAAATTTCTTATAAGCGGAATATAATTTAGCCTTGTTCCACTTCTTTCATTATGATCATCTGACATCACTCTACCTGATAACACCACTACATGCGGAAATTTATCTAAAAATGATAATTTACCATCATAAACAATATTTGAAATGATTTTTTCTGATCTAAAATCTTCATCCAAACCAGTAATGATATTTTTTTTATTCCAATCAATTTTCTCATATTTTTTAAAAAAATACAATTTATTTTCATTTCGATTAAATACTACCCTATTTGCAATTTCAAAATTTAATTTTTCAATTATATTACATTTTGGCCTAGTCTCTTTGTAAGCTCTAGTAATAGACTTATTTTTTATATAAGGATATGATAAAAGCGTTAATAATCCAGAATCATCAAAATCATTATAACTCGAATGAACACAGTCAAAATCAATGGATTGAATTCTTTTGAAGATATTTAAGTTAAATATTCTTAGGAAAAATATAAAAACTTTTAACAATCCTTCATTCCTTGTATTGAAAAATTTAATCATACGTAATAAAAAGAAATTGACTATTTTTTTAGGTTTACCGCCTGAGCCAAATTTCAAGTAAATTATATTATCATCTATAATTTCTTTTTCATTCAAATAACATAAAACATAAATTTTATCAAACACCTCTAAAGCATCTAACCATCTATTTTTAGGTATATTCAAAGATCCAATTTTTAGAAGTCTCATTTTTGTTCACCCTGATTTTTTTTATAAGAATAATAAATAGTAAGATGATAAAAATGTTAATGCTAATCATCATCTTGTGAAATCATCATAATAATCATTTTCATCTGTTAAATATATTTTCAATCCCATAAATAATTGAAAAACAAACAAATTAATATGTTATAATGAGTAACATTTTTATGTCATATTTTGATCTTATTAATAATATCTGTCAAATAAAATGTTTATCAACACTAAATAAAGTATTATAACAATCTAATGGAAAATATACATAAAATAAAGCTATTAAATAAAATTAATCAATAATAATTTTCCAAAAAAAATGATTTAAAATTCCATGATAATTAACATTTAAATTCATAATAGTCATATAAAGATATTCTAATGTAATGCACTTGTTAAAATGAATTTAAAATAAGAAAATTTATATGAAATTTTATCAAATGTTTTAAAGTAGCATTATACATAGTTCCTGCGCTGGAAACGAGCAAAAATAGAAAATTTAATCATATTAATTAATATATTCAGTTTAAAAGAACACAATTAACATATCCAAATAATTCTGCATTTAATACCTGGAGATATCATATGAAAAGGGTTTTAATAATCAGTTACAGTTTTAATAATGATCAAGTAATAGGTTCAGTCCGTATGAGGGGCTTAGCGAAATATTTAAAAGAATTTGGTTGGAACCCCACTATTTTAACGGTTAAATCTCATTCAAAATCATCTGAGTTTGATTCTGTCGAAACTAATTATGAAGAAGATATAATTTCAGTATGGAAAAAAAAAATAGGCTTCACAAATGGAACTGCATTAAAAGGAAACATTGGAGTTAATAATAACAAAAACAAAAAAAGTTTTTTAAATTCCTTTGTGAAATTTTCGTCTGAAATAGTTACATACCCAGATACTCATAAAGGATGGTTAAAACCAGCTTTAGAATCTGGAAATAAACTTTTAAAAGAGAATAAGTTTGATGCAATCGTTAGCACATACCCCGTAGCAACTTGTCATCTTATTGCTAAAAAACTAAGTGAAAATCATGATTTACCCTGGATTGCAGATTATAGAGATCTCTGGTCACAAAATCATTATAAAAATTATTCTAAAATTAGAAAGCATTTAGATACTAAATTGGAAATAAAAACATTAAAATCAGCTAAAGCAATAACTACTATTTCTGATCCTTTAAAAGAGAAACTGAATGAAATTCATAATGATAAAGAAATTTATACAATTATGAATGGATTCGATCCAAAGCAAATAAATCCAGGCACTGAAATATCCAAAAAATTCTCGATAACTTACACCGGAACATTATATAATGGGATAAGAGATCCTGAACCTTTGCTTATTTCAATTAATGAATTAATCACAGATGGAATCATCGATCCAAAAGATATGAAATTACAATTTTATGGACCTAAAGAAGACTGGTTAGAAAAAGATATAGAAAAAAATAATTTATCTGAAGTTACAGAGATTTTTGGAGAAATTTCAAGAGATCTATCCATCCAAAAACAAAGAGAAGCCCAATTATTATTATTAATAACAGCAAACGATCCTCGAGAAAAAGGATTTTTTACAGGAAAACTTTTTGATTATCTAGCCGCTGAAAGACCAATATTCCATATAGGCGTTAAAAATGGCGTTATTGAAAAATTACTTAAAAAGACTAATACAGGAATAAGTACAGATAATATAAACGATATTAAATTAGAATTGGAAAGATTTTATGGTGATTACATTGTTAACAAAGAAGTCAGTTATCATGGTCTTAAAAATGAAGTAAATAAATATAACCATAAATCCATGGCAAAAAAATTTTCAGATATTCTAGATAGTTTATAGGTTATAAAATGTTCAATAGAATAAACATAGGAAATCCAAGCAATTTATTTAAAATAAGTTGTATAATAAGCTTAATATTAATAACAATTTCTTTATTAATAATATCTAAAAATCCAAGTACTGGTTTTGAATCCTCAATTTATAGGACTACAGATATTATTTTTTGGATAGCAGTATTCTTAAATTTCTTTTTAGGTACATTTATAGTAGTATACTGCATGAAATATAAATTTAATAAAAATTATATCTTTTTAGGATTTTTTTTAGTTACTTTTAGCAGTATTCTAGTTTTATCATTGGCGATAATGAAAGGATATTTCCTATGGAACATGTCAGGAGATCCTTCTGATCATATTAATAAAATAAATTATATTTTAAAATATGGATTTTTTGAAAAAACCAATTTTTATCCGATTTTACATATATTTTCGTCCCAATTTTTAATTATCTCAGATATTTCATTAAATTCAGCAAGCTGGATACTGCCATTATTTTTTGAAATATTGTGCATACCTTTCGTATATGTACTATCAAACTCCATCCTTAAAGATTATAAAAAAAGCATTTTAGCCACTATTTTTAGTTGTACACTTATTTTAGGGTGGTATATCTCATTTACTCCAAATCATTTAGCAAATTTATTTTTTCCATTGGTAATGATGATTTTAATAAAAAGTATATTAACTGAACAAAATCGTATCCAATGGAGAATCTTATTGATAATTATGGTTTTTTTATTACCACCATTCCATCCAGTTGTAGCAATTTCAATGTTACTTATTGTAGCTTCCTTGCTTGGATTCGCATTTTTTTCTGAAAAGTATTCGAAAAGAAAAGATGTTATTATAAATATCAGCCTTACTTTAATCATCTTAGTCGGAGTGTGGACCATCACTTGGATTTCCTCATTTTATTTATGGGATAAAACTTTAATTAACATTCATACTTTAATTTCGGAAGGAGGTCCAACTTCAATCTCAAAATTAAGCAATCAAGCAGCTTATGCAAATAATCTTGGATATAATATCGTTGAATATGGCTTGAAAACATATGGTGGTCCCTTATTTTTTATTATTATGTCAGTTTTGGCATTTCCTATTATATGGAAAGAAAGAAAAAACGAAAGAATGAAAAATCTTTTAATGTTATATTTCCCCTTAATTATTCTAGGTATAACACTCATTTCTTTCTATTTTTTAAACCTTTTTGGGCCCACTCGTATGTTAATATATATAACTTACTTTTGCATAATTATCTCAGGATTTTTTTTATATAAGATCATAGGAAAGATTAAAAGTTATAAAAATATTTATTTATCCGCAATAGCACTAATATTATTATTAATATTTGTCAATGGGTCATTAACTACGTATCCATCACATTACAGCCTTTCAACATCTTTAGAAACAAGTAAATCAGAAATAATTGGATTTAATTGGTTTTTTGAGGATAGAAATGTGAAAACACCTATTTCGGGTATTTCTATTGATCCGGATAGATTCGCAGCGTATTTGGGAATAAACCAAAAAAATATAATAATGTATAAAAAGAACATTGTACCTTATCATTTTGGATATAACAATTCGACATCATTGTCTGAATTTTATGACAAAAATGTTTATTTGATTTTAACTCAGAGAGACAAAACATATTATATTGATGTTTTTCCGGAGTTAGCAAATATTAGATGGTCAACAACCGATTTTGAAAAGTTAAATTATGATCAAAATGTAAATAAATTATATTCCAATGGAGAATTTGATACATGGTTAATTATAAAAAAATAAATAGGGAAATATGTGAATGAAATTCTGTAATAATTGATGTAGGAAATCAGTCTGTATTTTCCATTATCATAATTTTTGATTTTTGACCATATACTGTTGAATTTGATGGTATATCATCTAAAACTAATGCTCCAGCACCTATAATTACATTATCCCCAATATCTGCACTCACTTTTGCACCAATGCCAATAACTACATTTTTTCCTATTTTTATCCGAGTTTTTCTTCTACTGAAAATGTTAACATTAGGCCCAATCCAAGTATTATTACCGATTTTTGTATGTCCTACTATAATTGTATTAAATCCCAAATGTGCAAATCTAACATTTTTCCCTAATTCTATCAAATGTAGAGGAATATCACAGTTTAAAATGACTCTAAACATTAGATAAAACAATAAAAGTATTAAATTTAGGTTATTTTTTTTAAAGAACATGCAAAATTTGTGATAGTAATAATCTAAAATATTTAAACTAGACAAATTGTTAAAATAACTTTTTTGATATTCAGTATTGTACATATTAGATAACTCCAATTTTAATGGAGTTTTATATCGATTTTTGAGGAAATTTGAACCTGTTAAATCACATTTAGAAAATATAATATTTTCAAAAGTACAATTAACAAATTCTGCACCAATTATTTGAGAATTTTGAAATTTTATATTATTAAAAGTTGTATCTTTAAATTTTACGCCCCTAAAATCAGAATTAAAAAAATTAACATTGTTAAAATTACATTTATTGAAAAAAGACCCATTATTAAACATATTCAACAAATTTATGTCATTTAATATTAAATTTTCAATCGATAGTCCTCTCAAATCAATTTTATCAAAATTTTCATTAAAAATCAAGGCGATATCGTCATCCTTATTTTTTTTGAGCAAAAGTATAATTTTGCTCCTGATTTCAGTTCGGTTCATTTTTCCACATTTAAAGTTATTTATTTTATCATAAATGATTAAAGAAGAATTATATTTTCATTAAATTCTTAAATAAATGATCATACTGATCAATGATTGTTTCAAAATCATGATATTTTTTAACATACATTATACAATTTTTAGAAAATTGATTTCTTAATTTATCATTTTTATAAAGGAAATCTGTTTTAGTAACTAATTCATCAAAATTATCAACATTTATCCCCAATTTATATGTTGAAATGATTTTATCAGGATCACAGTTCAATGAACAAACAGGAGTACCACAACTCCAAGCCTCTAAAAAAGTGTTTGGAAACCCTTCAGAAGCAGAAGTGTTTACGAACAGAGCAGCATCAACAAAGTTTTTTAATATTTCATTATGTGGAACAAATCCTATGAATTCTAAATTTTCAATACCTATTGCCTCATTTTTAATTTTATTATAATATTTTTCATTACCTCTTAAAGGACTACATATCATCTTAAAATTATAATTAGGTAGTTTAAGTGCTAATTTTAAATATAATTCCGGATATTTTCCTTGTATTAATCTTCCAACCCATAAAACTGATTTTTTATTTTCAATTTCAAAATTTGTTGCGGAGGATTGGAACATGTTTCGAACAACAAAACCTTTTTTGGAAACATACTTTTTTAAAAGATTTTTTTGATGAGTTGTTTGACATAAGACCTGAGTAGAATTTTTAACACCATATCTAAAAGGTAGTTTTATAAAATCTTTAATATTATTTATTTCAAGGGCTGTGCTAACATTTGCATCAGAAGAAGATGAAAAAATAAAAATTTTATTCTTCAATTGAGCAAAAAAAGAAATAATAGAAGTTAATGGAGATCCACCTCTCAAAATATAGATATCAGCATTAATTTTGTTTAAAATTGTAACAAATTTATAAAGGTTTATTAAATTAAAATGGGTATAACCACTATTTTTTTTATTGTTATAGGGCACAAAAATTTTTATTCCGTTAAATTCATAAGTGCCTGTTAATTCATCTAATGCAATGAAATTTACATCATAATGTCGTTTTGATAATCCCTTTGCCAATAAAAACATTTGTAATTCCGCCCCACCCGTTCCAGAATTATCAATAAGATATGGTAATGCATATTCAGATACTATACAAATCTTTATATTCTTCATAATAATCACAGTTTATCATAATTCTAAACTTTATTTCAATAATTGATTTGGATCATATACTGGCACAGGAGACTCTTTTAATTTTTCAATGCAATCCATATTGTCACATAAATAAATGTCAAGAGGAAATTTATTAAAAAAAGCATTAGATCTTTCGAATAAGACAAAAAAAGAGGATCTTAAAGCATTATTAAAACCTTCTTTACGAATTACCCTTATATCTAAATCTGAAGTTTTTTTCAACTCTTTTCGTGACATACTACCAAATGTGGCTACCAATAGTATGCTGCTTTCATTTGTACTTCTATTTTTGAGATTATCCAAATAAAAACTAAATTCTTCAGTTTCAGTTTTAATGTTACCAAATGTCTTTAATAGAGCAAATATGTGACCATTAAAAATCCAGTTTAATGTGTGTGCAATTATAAAAGAAATGACAATTGCAGATATAAAATTTGTAATATGATTAAAAATAACGAAAAATCCTAAAAAGAGAACTAAATCTATGAAAATTTTTAAAATTTTTTCAGTGATTCCCATATAAAGCAAGCTTTGGAATAACCAATTTATGAAAATCACAATTAATACCCCTATAGTTTTAGGGATGAATTTAGCGTTTAAAATTTTGTTATATAATTTATTCATTCAAACCCCTTATGAGTTGTTCATGTACTAAATTAATAGATTCTTGTGTATCAATCGTTTTTAGATTGAATTCATTGGCCAATTTTTCATAAAGTTCAATTTTAAGACCTATATTTCTATCTTTTTTAATATCTTCTCTCCTAGTTTTTAAAGTAGTTTCATTAGAAATTAATAAAAATATTTTTTTATTCCGTGGTATAAGCATTAAAAAGAGTTTTCCAACTCTTGATTTATATAACTCATAGTTAGAAGTAGACACCATCAAATCAACGATAGTATCATAAATGAACCTATCACATATAATTTTTTTGCCAAATAATAATGGGAGATATATTTTAAAAAAAATTAATAAAAAAGTATCCGCAAATAATAAGATGGGATAAATATGTGAAATCAGTTTAGAACGATGAAAATAGTGATATCCTATTTTTTCACCATCATCTAAAATTTTTACCTCACTTAATCCATAAAAACGAGCCAACAATAATAGAGGTAATGAAAAAAAGTGATAAAAACGTAACCATTGATATTTATAATGGAATCCATTTTTTTCAAAATAGTTTATCAAAAGTTCTATTTGAGTTGTTTTCCCAGTTCCATCAGGCCCAATAACGCATATTAATGATTTTTCCATTAAACATCCTCTTTTTTTGCAATATTATGAAATTGTTATAAATAGATATACACCTAAATTATTATTCAGAATTCGCAATGTTTAATAATATTCATTAATCTATTTTTTCTGAATTAATTACTGTTAATCCTCAATTATTTTAACTAAACTTTCCCCAACTTGAATCCAATTAGGATATTTTTCCATATAATTTCTACTTTTAATTCCCATTTTCTTTACTAAATCTTCATTATCCAATAATTGAAGAATAGAATTTGCAAGATCTTCTGAATCATTCGCATTAACAATAATACCATTCCCTTTCATAATATCAGGAATACAAGCAACATTAGTCGATATAACTGGCTTTCCAAGAGCCATTGATTCTAATACACTCACAGGTATGTCAGATATAACAATCTTAAAAGGGAGGCATATAATACTTGCTGTAGATAGATATTCTTTTAACTGTTTTGGACTAAGATATTTTGAAATAATTTCAATTGAATCATTAATGTCATTTTTTTCTGCTATTCTATTTAAAATCTCTTCTTCCATTAATAATTCATTATAATCAAGTCTTGATAGAAAAACCAATTTACAGGACATTTTCTTCCTAACTTTTGCAAATGCCTCAACAAGAATATCTGTTCCCCTTAAGGTTAAAGGAGATGTGAAATACATGATGATTGGTACATTCTTAGGGTTAATTATACTTTTGATTTCATTTATTTCTTCAAGTTGTGGCATGACTAAAAACTCCTCATCAAGCCCCGGAGGCACGAATAATGCTTTTTCAGGTGATAATCCCTTTTTGACGAGTTTTTTGCAGGTATCATTACTCAAAAATATAATTTTCTCAAAATTTCCTTCCCATTTCCTGATGAAATAATTAGGGATTAATGCGTTTACATAGTGTATTACTGTATATTTCCTGTATTTATATGAGTTTTTTATCCCCATATTCTTTATTAGTTCTCTTAAAGAATATAGGGGACTAGTAAAAATTCCAATAACTGATTTGTTAATTTTGAATTCTTTTCTTAGAAAACTACTTAATCCCAAAAGCATTATACACTTATCTGGATTTTCTTGTTTAATAATATGCAACAATTCATCTGTTTCTCCTTTTAGAGGTCTGAATAATCGATTTACAGAGACGATATTTAATTCGTCAACATCTTTTTTATCGGAATCTGTGATTATCTTGATTATGTGATCTTTACCAAGGTATTTGGCTATTTCATAAATATATTTCCATGGCAGTTTTCTAATATTGGATTTTTGAAACTCAGGACAAATAATGGCAATTTTCACTAGAGATCACCGTTTATTATCTTCAGATATTTTCTTTCAAATTTTTCGCTAATTTTGTTCCAAGTAAACTTTTGTTCCACAGTTTTTCTAGCGTTTTTTCCTAATTTATTTTTTAGATCTGGATTATTCAGTACCAAAGAAATTTTCTGTGAAGCATCATCTGCAGATCCTTTTTTAATCAAAACCCCATTCTCAAAATCTATCAAAAAATTTTTATGGGCTTCAATGTCACTTACTAAAACTGGTAACCCTGATGACATAGCTTCCAAAACAACCGTGGGAAATCCTTCGTAATAAGATAAAAAAAGGAATAAGTCAGCTTTTTTATATATTTCAACAAGTTCCTTGTGCTTGAAACTTCCCAAAAATCTCACATTAGTTAAATTTTCTTTTTAACTTCTTTTTTTAATTTTTTTCTAGTTCTCCTTTACCAACTAAATAAAATTTAATATCATAATCTTTGCTAATTTTCTTTGCAGTTTCTAATAAATCAAATAAACCTTTACCATAACTTAAACGACCTACATAAAGTATATAATTCTCCTTTTTATTAGAAGGAATAAATTCTCCCTCATCAACACCGTTTTCAATCACCATAACATTATTTAAAGAATAGTATTCTTCTAGTTCATTTTTCACAGAATTTGATACAGTTGTTACACAATCAGAACACGTAATTAATTTTGAAACAAGAGGATAGCTAATATATTTTGTAAGAAATTTTGTTCCTAAAGATTTTAAATCTACTATCTCAATATCTTTAGCATTACCTACCATAGAGCCATGTATTGTAGTAATTATGGGTAATGAAGTTTTTATAATTGGGGTGAGAGGTGTATGAATATGAACTATGTCAAATTCATCCTCAATGGAATTAAATAATTTGTTTACAAAATAGCTGTGAAACTGAACATGAAATGGATATAATGGTAAAAAAGAAACTTTCATTATTTTAATGCCTTCGAAAATTTCTGAGTGCGTTTTTAGGGATCCACGAGTAATAATTGTTACTTCATGACCTTTTTCAATTAATTTTTTTGATAAATTATAAACATAATATCCAATTCCCTCTTCCGGGGGGAATGGATTGGAAATTAGCATTGCAATCCTCATTTTTAATCCCCTTTTAGATATCCACTAAGAAAATCAATAAGTTTTGAATTTTCATTTTTCCTAGGGATTCCATTACACGAATCATTAAATTCTCTGATATGATGTTCTAAATCTGCAATATCATATACTATAGAAATTTTTCCATTTTTCAGGGATTCTGCAAGTTCCAACTCATGATCATCGTAAACCTCTTTGAACTTTTTTAGTCGAGGCACAACAATTGTCTTTTTATTCATGCTTAAAACGTCTAAAAGGGTGCCAGCTCCCCCATGACAAATAACAATGTCCGATTTTTTCATTATCCCAAAAATAGAATTGTAATCCAAATATCTGAACCATTCAGTATTTTCAGGTTCAAAATCTGTGTTACCTATCTGCATAACAACATCATCATTTAAATAACCAGCAATTTCATCCATTTTCTTAATTAAACGATCAAAACCCTGGTAGTGGGTGCCTACTGTAACAAATATCATATTAACGCACCCTCATATCTGGCTTTATTGCCATAGAGTTCTAAAAGTTCAGGCCATTGCACCAAAAAAAGATCTGAAAGAGAATAAACTATCCTTCCAGTTCCAGATCTAGTGCTAACCCGACACCAGCTTTCAATAAAAACGGTTTTTATCCTAAATATTTTCCCTATAAAGAAAGCAGGAATTGCTATTTCAGAACCCGTGCTAATAATCATTTCAGGTTTTTCTTTAGATAATATTTTAATAAATTCTAAAAAGGCTTTGCTCATTTTTAGGGGGCTTGTACCAATATTTTGAAGTAAATATTTTTTATATCCTAAATCTTTGGTCCTGAAATTATCATAGGTTACAAAGAAAATTTCATGATCTTGAAATGCATCCATGAGATATAACATTTCAGTCAAATGTCCTCCATGGGAGCAAACTAAAGCTATTTTCATTCTAGTAACCTGCGATTCTTTTTGTAAGTAAAATTTGCAATGGTTCTCAAAAGACTGAAGATTTTACTAAAATTAAATTCAAGTTCAGGAATTCTCGTATTCATATTTGATAATAATATTTCCCTATTGGAATCTATTTTGTCCACATCTATGGTTAAACCTTCATATGATCCTTTGAGTTTAGCAATTATTCCCTTTGGACCATTAAGAATTGCATAACCTCCAGTTAGGATTTCGGTCATTAAAAGTGATGGTGAAAGCAGGATATATTCTTTCCAAGATAGATATTTGCGCAAGATTATGTAACGTCCTTTTTCAACATAATAAATTTTTTTAGGTGTTACTTTAAAGTCGTAATCATGGTATATTACCGCTTCTGGAACATAGAATATCTTCAATCCTGCGGCGTTAACCCTCCATGAGAATTCGGAGTCCTCCATGTAAAGAAATATGTTTTCATCAAATCCACCTAATTTCATGAAGTTTTCTTTGGATATTGTAAAACATACTCCTGAAAGTCCATTAACAAATCTTGGAGAATTCCTATCTTCCGGTTTTTCATTTGCTCCCCGTGTGAACGCCATTCCTGTGAAGTGCTGTTTATTACCACAGGTATTGATCATTTCTCCATTGTAGATCAATACCTTCGGTATAGTAATAATATTCGGATTTTCAGCTAAAGGTTTTAATAGATGATCAATTGAATCCTGATCAAGCATAGTATCAGGATTTAAAATGATTAAATGTTCATTGGATGCTAATTTCGCCCCAATATTATTCGCAGCACCATAACCAGTGTTCTTTGGATTTTTAATTAATTTAACATTTGGAAAACATTTTTCTACAAATTCTGGAGTTTTATCCGTAGATTGGTTATCTATTACAATGATTTCTAGTGATTTACTAGAAGTTATTGATTTTAAACATTCCTCGATGTAACCCCTGTGATTATGTGTTACTATGATAACAGTAGCTGATATGGTCATTAAAATTGTCCATCCTTAATTTACTAATCTACTCTTAACTAATTAGTTTAAATCATTATTTAATTATATCATCTAATTTTTAAATCTTTTTGATTAGATACTCTCCCAAATATTTATTCATCCATTAAAATTTAAATAATTTATATCTTTTCAGAAGGTTTAAGGGCCTGTAAATATAATATAAGAAAAAAAGTGATGAAGGTAATTTTAAATTGTTTAATTCATAGAAAGATGGATTAAAAATACCAATAAAACAATCTTTAAGCCCATCAACCTTATTTTCCCTTATTTTCATACTGACCCTTATATTATCAATTAAAGTGTATTCAACGTTAGGTGAAAAAATATTCTTAATAAATATATTGGATGTTTTTATAATTGACATGTTGCTTAAAAGACTAATAATATTTTTATCAAGTTTTAAATCTAAAAGAATGTGACATAAATATAGATTAATCAATAAAATACGTTTAATAGAAAGTTTTTGGGCTGTTTCTAATACATATGCCCATTCAATTTTTTGATTATCAATTAAGGTAGCAATATCAGCTAACCACGATAAACGGCTCCAATAATGACTGGCATTGTGTATCGAAAGTATCAAAACCATGTTTTCAGGAGAAATAATTGGAATGGAAACTCCACCAATATTAATTGAATTTAAATTGTCTAAAAGAAGTTTTTCAGCATTTCGTGGCAAATTAAGAAAAATTCCAGAAAATTTCCAGTGCAGTTCAAGTGAAACACCTTTAATTTCATTGATGAATTTTAATTCACGTTGCGAATTAAGATAATTTCGTTCTTGAATTGGATCTAGATCGAATTCAGGTTTATAACCTTGGGAAATAAGGATTTTTTTAATTGGAGTCACATCTTCTTTTCTAACTAAAAGATCAAGGTCTCCAAACTGTCTCATCGAAAGATTACCATAAACTTGTTGTGCTAAAATTGGACCTTTATAAGGAAATGAGATTATATCCATTTCACTTAACATATTAACAATGTTTAAGATTTCTTTCATATAGAATAAATTTTTAGTAGCATTGTTTCTGAAAAAAATACTTAAATATTTAAAAACTTCCGGAGGTAATTCCACTAAACTGATTTGATTAATTTGCCAATACAATAATTGTTGCAATTTGTGCTTTACTGCTAGTTTAAGCAAGTACTCCCAATCTAATCCTGATCTAACCAGTGAAATTATTTTTTTTTGATTATTATAATTTATTTGTGTACGGGCACATTGCAACAGCATTTGTTCTTCATTTTTAAGTTTAATAATTGAATCCACAAGAATCACAATTTGAATTGATTTTTTTTGCATTGATTAACAATTGATTTATATCCTTTGATTATAAAAGAATTTATAATTCAAGTTTAGGACTATATACTATGAAAAAAATCAGTATTATTATAGTAATTTTTTTAATATGTATTTATCTAACAAGTATATCAGGTTGTATTGATAACACAAAAGCTAATGGTACATGGGGAGAGAAGAAACTATCTATGGATGCCATTAAAATTTCCAACAACACTGTAGGCAATCGCAGCGAAAAAAATGATTCAATATATTACGTTTATGGGTATGTAATTAACCAGAATCCAATCGAAGCACTGGAGCCTAAAATAACGATCACTACCTATTACTCAAATGGTGCCATATTTGCAGTGAATGACACTCCTTACATGGAGCCTAAAAATTTACCTGCCAATGACAAATCCTATTTTTATGCTCGATTTGAAGACCCTGATAAAAAAATAGCTACATTTGAAGTTAAAGTTCTATCAGCCAAGGGAGAATATTAAAAATCACATATTTGTTCCCTCACACATTTCAAACCATCCTTTTTTTTATTTTCTAGCAAATTTATCCCAAGTCCCTGACTCCAAAATATTCCCATCATTAACCATATAAATAAAATCCGCATTTTTAATGGTAGAAAATCTGTGAGCTATCATCAGAATAGTTATTTCACCGTGAAGTGCATCAATAGCTTTTAATATCTTCTTTTCATTCTTTGAATCCAAGTTACTGGTGGCTTCATCCATAATGAGTAGTGAGGGTTTTCTAAGAAGTGCCCGGGCCAGAGCCAGTCTTTGTTTTTCTCCTCCGGATAATCGAACACCACGGTCACCAATTACTGTGTCCATTTTATCAGGAAGTTTATTCACAAAGTCGTATGATGCCGACAGTTTAAGGACCTCAATCAATTCATCTTCACCAGCATCAGGATGAGCCAGGAGTAAATTAAAACGAATACTTTCATTGAAGAGGAATGTTTCCTGAGCCACATATCCAATCTGATCCCTCCACAAGTTGATCTTATCTGAAATAACAGTACCATCTACACTGAGATGCCCCTTATCTGGTTTCACCAAGCCCATTACCAGATCGGCAACTGTGCTTTTACCAGCCCCTGATGGTCCTGCAATGGCTGTGGTCTTACCAGCAGGAATTAAAAGGTTCATACCTTCAATTGAAAAGTGTTCTCCACCCCTATAGGAAAAAGAAACATTATCTAACCGTACCTCCTTTTTAAGATGGATAATTTCCTGAGGACTATCTCCAGATGGAACTGATTCACTGTTTAAAAGACAGTCTTCTTCCAGTCCCATAACATTACCAAATGCTGGTAACATGTTAGTGAAGTACTGGTAAGCTCGTTGGATACTTGAAAACTGAGGTATCATCCTCACAAATAGATAAATTAAAAGGAACAAACTGGCCGTTGGTAGGTGGATTACTTGAATTAAAACCAGGACCATTACTGCCAGTACAATCACCGTACCCACATCAAACAACAGCTTAACATCAGCATAACTCCGAATAGTATTCAGATAATTACTGGCTACCTGGTTAGTCTGTTTAGAAAAAATTTCCATGTTTTCTTCCTGCATCCCAAAGCTCTTGATGGTCTTCATCCCATCCAGATGCTGCAGGATAGAGTAATACAGATCACGGGTGGTTGTGGTAATTTCCTCACCACTGGATCTGGAGCGGGATGCTCTTCTCCGGAGGATTAAAAGAATACCAACCCCCACTGCAAAGATAACACCAGTAAGAACACCAGCCAGTTCCAGAGCAAAGACAATGTAAACTACTAGAATCATGATCCCAGCAATGAAGGTCAAAAACTGACCTGTTCCAGTACTTATCCTTTCTATTTCATTGGTAAGAGCATGGGCAAAGTTAGATGACTTCATACGTGAAAAAAAGAGCCATGAAGAATTGATAATTGCATTGTAAAGACGTTTCCTTAAATGGGCGGCAAATTCATACTGTATTTCAGAGGTTTTGAGAGTCTGGTACCGAGTTAATAGAGCACTGAAACTTATCACAATCACGTAAATAATCAGGACCATGAGGAGGGTGGGTTGTAGTCCAAAAAATGTGAAAAATCCAGAAACTAATCCTGCAAGTTGTCCTAATGATCCCTGGCCAACATCCAAGCCTACCAGTTGTAAGAGAGGAATTAGAACTAGCAAGCTAACTGCCTCATTGAAGCTGATTATTACCATCAAAGCAATGGCCAGAGCAATCTTTCTAGGCATTAACTGAGTTAAACTTCGAGTGAACTGACCTGATAAATTAGTATCTGTGAAATTAATAATTTTAACCATGATATCACGCTATTAACGATCCATGAACAACATATAATTAGTATTCTTAATTACTTAAAAAGAGTATTTCTACTAATAATCCTTAAATCAATACATTATTTTATTATTAAGAATTTTTATCTGATTTTGAATGTTTATATTATTCAATTTTATTTTAAATAATATTTTAACAATTTAATTAGGATTATACTCGATAATATTAAAAATCTTTAATTTTTCGTGACATTAATCACAACATGTTGTGATAATTGTCACCAAAATTATTCGAAAATATAACCATTTGTGAAACAAGGGATCTATAATGAAATAATGTTGGAAGTCCGGGATGGGAGTGTAATTATAAATGATCATTAAAAATCAATTCAAAATGAAAAGAATGTTTTTGTTTGTATTAATCATTGCAGGCATTATAATAATTAGTGGAACTGTAACTGCAGCCTCATATGATGAAGTATGGGGCACAGCCAACGGACAAGCACCCACACAAACAGAACCCACAAACACCGAACCAACCGAAGAAGTATGGGGCACAGCCAACGGACAA